>VAZH01000463.1 GCA_005884465.1 Alphaproteobacteria bacterium
GCAACATCGAACCGGAACGCCATGCTACCGAGGAACGCGCGGGTTTCCTCCGCGTCGCGGCTGCGAAGGACCCTGTGCCACTCCAGGAGCGGCCAATCGAAGAACGGCATCGAGCCGGACCACATCTTGAATTCCCGCGAAGCCCTAATGTAACAATTTTAGCATAGCTTTGGGACTTTTCTGCAGTTTTTGGATAGTGCGGCGTCGCTGGGCGCCTAACATCCAGGCTTTGCGGAGTGCCGCCCGAACCTTTCGCAAACCAAGGAGGTAGATCATGGCTCTCCAGATTGGCGATACCGCGCCCGATTTCGAAGCGGATACGACCGAAGGCCGCATCCAGTTTCACGACTGGATCGGCAATTCCTGGGCCGTGCTGTTCTCGCACCCCAAGGACTTCACGCCGGTGTGCACAACCGAGCTCGGCTACATGGCCAAGCTCAAGCCCGAGTTCGATCGACGCAACACGAAGATCGTCGGGCTTTCGGTCGACCCTGTGGACAGCCACGCCAGATGGGCGAACGACATCAAGGAGACCCAGGGCCATGCGCCGAACTATCCGATGATTGGCGATCCCGACCTGAAGATTTCTAAGGCCTACGGCATGTTGCCGGCGAGCGCCGGCTCGAGCGCGGAAGGGCGCACCCCGGCGGACAATCAAACCGTGCGCAACGTGTTCGTGATCGGCTCCGACAAGCGGATCAAGCTCATCATTGCCTATCCGATGACCACGGGGCGCAATTTCGATGAGGTGCTCCGCGTGCTCGATTCCCTGCAGCTCACCGCGAAGCACAGGGTGGCCACTCCGGTGAACTGGAAGCAGGGCGAGGACGTGATCATCGCCGGCTCGGTCTCCGACGAGGACGCCAAAAAGATCTATCCCCTGGGCTGGAAGGCGCCGAGACCCTACATCCGCATCGTGCCGCAGCCGAGAGCCTGAGCGCTTCTCGTCGCGGGCCGGTCGAGGCGGACGTGTCCAACGGTGCGAGCCGGAGCGATCCGGCTGGCGCTCATTCGCCTCCACAGCTGCGCATCGTAAAAGTAACGTGCCATGGCGACACAGGAAATGCAGCCCGAGATAGAGCCGACGACGATCTTTCGCCACGCCTATGCCGTCTACCCGCCGATGGCGATGCTGGCCGGCATGCAGCTCGACCTCTTCACCCCGCTCAAGGATGGGCCGATGACTGCCTCGGCGCTGGCGGATGCGCTTCACATCCGGTCTGAAAAACTCCGGCCGTTACTCTATGCGCTGGTCCATGCTGAACTACTCAGGATCGAAGGCGATCGTTTTGCCAATACACGGGAGGCCGATGTCTATCTGGTACGCGGGCGCCCCGCCTACATGGGTAGCGTGCACGAGCTCTATTCCGATCTGTGGGCTACCGCACTGAAAACCGCTCACTCGATCCGCGCTGGCGCCCCCCAGGTCAAGCATGATTTCACGATGATGTCGGATGACGATCTTGGTACCTTCTTCCGCGGCCAGCATGCTGGAGCGCGGGCCATGGGTAGGCAGCTGGCGCGAACGTACGGGTTCGACTGCTCCCGCAGCTTGCTGGACGTGGGCGGCGGTTCGGGCGGGCTTGCCATTGCTGCGTGCCAGTGCTGCCCGCATCTTAGCGCTACGATCATCGAACTGCCGAGGGTCGCTCCGATTACTCGCTCATTTGTACGTGAGGCCAACTTGACTGACCGCGTGCAAGTCTTGGCGGGCGACATCCTGGAGCGAGCGCCCGAGGGGCAATTCGATTTGGCAGTCCTACGCTCCCTCATTCAGGTGCTGGGACCGAGTGAGGCTCGCGGTGCGATACACAACGTCGGACAGGCGATACACCCGGGCGGCGTCATTTTCATTGTCGGCCACGTATTAAAGGACAACCGATTATCGCCCGCGCCAGCGGTAGGGATGAACCTGATCTTTCTCAATTTGTATGACCAGGGACAAGCGCATACGGAAGGGGAGCACCGGATCTGGCTGACCGAAGCCGGCTTCTCGGAGATCGACTTCCAGTACGGCGCCGCCCGGGCCGGCGCAAGCATCGTTGTTGCACGCAAAGCGAAATGATCAGATCGGGCAGTTTTGCCCCGAGGGCGTGCTCTTCCGGTTATTGGCACTTTTCGGACCTGGCGTTTGCGCCCGGTGATGTCCGTTCATAGGTGCCAAGCCGAAATCATCTGCTCTTTGCAAGTATTTCGCATTTTGCACCCGAAGGAGACATGGACGGCTCTGGATTGCTGCTGCGCAAGCTGACCAGTGACTCTATTTTGCCGATCGCAATTTCCTGATTTGATTGGCTGTGTCGCAGGCCGACATTGATGCGATTGTCAGCCTTGGAGAAGGCAATGCGACGACGCGATTTCATTATCAAAGTGGTTGCTGGATCAGCCACGGCGTGGCCGCTTGCAGGGCGCGCGAGGAAACATTGAATAATTTTCGCTGAGCTCCATTCTCATGGAACACAACAGTCGGCGTTTGTGCTGTGCATCACCGCCCAGGACCGATCCAAGCCCAATGTACTTTTATGACTTCCGGCAGGTATTCGAAAATGATAACAAATATATGTTTGGTCAAAACAAATACACGGCCCGGAGGAGGGGTGTATGCCCAGAAT
>VAZH01000464.1 GCA_005884465.1 Alphaproteobacteria bacterium
CCGGTGACGGTCCAGTTCTTGAGGAGCAGGACTTGTTGCTGGGGCGCGCATGACCATTTCAATGAACATGGTGCCAGAAAAAACTATCGAAGAATGCAAGCGCCACGTTGATGAGTGTGCGGCACTGCTGGAGCGAACTTCTGTTCCGGAGTATCGCGAAGCCATAATTGCCATGGCCAAAGCATGGATGAAAATCGCAGAGCAAGCGAAGATCGAAGCAAGTCGTTGACTAGCTTCGGTGTGCTAAGGTCAAGCAAGCCCGCTCGCGTCGGCATCGGATCAAGCGCGCCGGCGCTTAATCGAGTTCACGATGAGGCGGCTGCGAACGGCAGTCTGAACGGGACGACCCCAAAAATCAGATAGTCGGATCGTGCATGAAGAGACCTTTGGAAATTGCCGCTGCTGCCGCAACTCTATCGCTCATCGCCTGGAGCGCGGTGATGCCTGCATTTGGTCCTCCACCAAGTGCCGAAGCCGTGCTCAGTCCATTTCACCGTAAGCGCAACCTGCCGGATCAGCTTCGTGTGCGCCCAAGCTCGGATCGAAGCGGAATAGCGTAGAGCAATAGGGGCAGATGGTCTCATTGGCATCGCCCATCTTGAGGTAGATGTGTGGGTGATCTTGCGGTGGTTTATCCCCAATGCACTTGAACTCGCGGCAGCCAATGCGCACGATCGGCACCCCGACTTCATTATGAAACTTCGGATAACTTTCCATCTGCAGCGCGTGGCTTAGGCGCCCGATCGATGACGCAAAGTGCCGTGCGTGGATCGTCGAGCGAGGGCTCGATCAGCACCCGGCGAGCGGCGTCCCTCTCGCGTCGTTCGGTTGCCGTAAAACGTACCCAGAGCGACACGTCCATCGTCAGTTTCTCCCACCACGGGAGTGGGTTGGAAGCTAACGCACCTGCAGAGGCGCCGGGGTCGCCATCGCCGCGACGCGGTGCTTCACCGCGTTCTGCACCTTCTTGAAAGCGCTCACCTCGATCTGCCGCACGCGCTCGCGCGAGACGCCGAATTCCTCGGCCAGCTCCACGAGCGTGATCTGTTCCTCGGCGAGCCGACGCGTTTCGAAGATGCGCCGCTCGCGCTTGTTGAGCACGGTGAGCGCATCGGACAGCTTCTTGCGGCGGTTATCGA
Source organism: Alphaproteobacteria bacterium (assembly GCA_005884465.1). GTDB lineage: Bacteria > Pseudomonadota > Alphaproteobacteria > Rhizobiales > Xanthobacteraceae > Bradyrhizobium. The sequence goes on from VAZH01000464.1 coordinate 1,140, forward strand.
ACTCCTCGCTCGCGGCGAGCGTCGTCTCCTGGTCCGGGGATTCGTCCACCAGCCAGTCCTGCCACTCGCCGTCCTCGCGGATCGCGGCGTTGAGCGAGGCGTCGCCGCCAAGCCGCCGGTTCATGTAAATCACGTCCGTTTCGGTGACGCCGATCCGCCGGGCGATGATCTTCACCTGGTCCAGCCGCATATCGCCATCGTCGAGGATGGAGATTTTGCTCTGGGCCTTGCGTAGGTTGAAGAACACCTTCTTCTGGTTGGCTGTGGTGCCCATCTTCACCAGCGACCACGACCGCAGGATGTATTCCTGGATCGCCGCCTTGATCCACCACACGGCGTAGGTGGCGAACCGGAAGCCCTTCTCCGGGTCGAAGCGCTCGACCGCCTGCATCAGGCCGACATTGCCCTGGGAGATCGCCTCGGAGATCGGCAGGCCGTAACCGCGATAGTCCCTGGCGATCTTGGTCACGAGCCGTAGATGGCTGGTGACGAGCTTGTGCGCCGCGTCGCGATCGCCGTGCTCGCGCCAGCGTTTGGCTAGCATGTATTCTTCCTGGCGCTCCAACATCGGGAACCGCCGGATTTCCTCGAGATAATGGGTGAGGCCGGGTTCCGCCGTAAGGATCGGTAGGGCGTTGCGGGCCATAATCAAGCCCTCCAACTAGTTTCGAAACAAAATTATCTGCATCCGATCGGTTGTCAAGTTAATTTCGAAACGCTATTATATCTCGAAGAGGCAAACATGTCAGCGCGCGAAACGGCAGAGCTCCTGCTGCAGGTGGGACGGCTCGTACAAGCTGAAGGCTATGACGGCGAACTCAGTCCGGCCCAATGGATGGCGCTCCGCTTCTTCGCCCGTGCCAACTCGTTCTCACGGACCCCGTCGGCATTCGCGGAATTTCAGGCGACAACCCGCGGCACCGCAACACAAGCCATTAAGGCGCTTGAAGCGGGTGGGTATTTGGTCCGACAGCCATTCAAGACGGACGGGCGAAGCGTAAGTCTGCGACTGACGAGCAAGGGCAAAAAAGCGCTTGCGCGCGATCCGTTCGAAGTTCTGGTGCGCGCCGTGGATTCGCTCGACACGACTGAGCAAACTGCGATGCGTCGCGCCCTGCACCAAGTGCTGTCCACTCTAGCTACGAGTGGTGCGCGTCGGCAGATCGGTGTTTGCCAGGACTGCACGCACTTCGGCAGCGAGATGTGCGGCAACTTGCCGAGCACGAGCCCCTCGGCCGCTAAATGCCTGTTCCTCGGTGTTCCGATTCAGCCAGAGGACGTAGGTCTTCTGTGCGTCCATTTTCAACCAATGAACGAGCACCGCGAGGACAGACCGACACCATGAATGAGTTCGCCGCTGCGATCTGCTGAAAGGACGCTTAATTGACCTTCGTCGTCAACGAGAGCTGTATTCGCTGCAAAATCATGGACTGCGTCGACGTGTGCCCCGTGGACTGCTTCTACGAGGGCGAGAACATGCTCGTCAGAGTTACATCGCAGCGTGAAATTGAGAACCTGGTGCGTAGCGGAGAGGTGAAAGGTGGCAAGCTCAAACTGCGAATGCCCCTGTCCGCTGAGGTGACGCCACTGAAACATGTAGTCGAGGAAACGGTCGCACTCTGACGATTATCCCGGCTGCCCCGGCAGGGCTGCCCTCTTAGTGGAGGACTCATCCTGCTCATTTCCAATTTGGCCCTTGGTGTCGATTCGACAACGTCCGTGATAGTGTCTCCAGGGAGAACGGACTCTACTCAAAACCGGGGGTGTTTTAGGGGAGTAGATCACAATATATGCTGAATTGGCTCCTTACGCTGGAGGAAGCGGAAGGCAAGCCGATGGTTATTCGACCTGACGACGCCGGTCCCGCGAGAAAGAGATAGCTGATCGGGCCGAAAGAGCGCACGGTGAATGCGTGCACAACTACAGCACCGGCGTAGAACTGTTTGCGAAAGACAGCCGGGCATGACCATGCGCTCGCGGCGGGAAACCATCACCTTCAAACACCCTTTCCGGATCAAGGGCATCGATCGCTTGCTGCCTGCGGGCGCCTACGAGGTCATCACCGATGAGGAGATGATCGAAGGATTGTCATTCGCCGTGTTCCGCCGTGTTGCCACCATGATCATGGTGCCGGCGGCAGCGCCGCGCAGTTCAACGATGGAGATGGTTTCCATCAGTCCGATCGATCTATCCGATGCCCAGCGCATTGACGCGAGCGCGCCTCGTGAGTGACAAGCAGCTCGATCTCGACAAGCACCGCGGTATGGCCGAACAAAAA
>VAZH01000465.1 GCA_005884465.1 Alphaproteobacteria bacterium
CTTTATGTCAAACGCCGACAAGACATCAACGATCCCGGCATCGGCGATCACGAGCTTGAACGCTTGTCAGGCTGTCCGCGCGAGCATCTGGAGTTTCATCTCTGGTATATGAAAGCAAAGGGCTGGATAGGCAGACTCGAAAACGGCATGCTCGCGATCACCGTGGAGGGTGTCGATCGCGCCAATTTCGAACATCGTCGTGAGGGCGCCACCAAATTACTGACGCATCCAAACCACACAGGCTGAGGACTTCGTCTGGAATAGCCCAGGGATGTTGATCGGTCATTGGATTCTCTCTTCAAAGCTACCGCCGGTAACACCAAGACCGGCACAGTAACCGACTTCACGCCGGGACCGTGACGGCACTGCGAAATGAAAGGGCCGCCTGCGCTTACCAGCGGTTCCGGTTTATGACGGAGTTGCGGTCGCTCCTTTCCACCTGGTCTATCGATCCTCTGGCATCTCTTGGGTTCTGCCCGATGCTGGGGTCAGATGGAGTTAGGTTGGTGTTTGAACGATCTCTGCTGCTCCTGCTTAAACTTTCGGTAGCTCCCCGATCCAAAGCGCCGCTAGTGGTCACATCCGACGGGCCGCCTATCGAGCTACCAACAACAAAGCTGCCGGTCGAACCACCTGACGCGCCGCCTTGTGCGAACGCGAGCGTTGAACTGAGAGACATTGCTGTAACAAATGTCAATGTCCTGAGTTTCATGTGATGTCGCAGTTAGAGCGAAGACAAAACCATCTTTGCCTTGAACGTTCCGGGGATGAACGTCGGGCAAAATCTTGATCAGCGAAGGGCTCGCGCGTTCGTTTGTCTATAATGCAACGAGTTGCCCGAAACGGCGCCCATGGTGCCAGGCCGCCGCAAGATAACGTGTCGTCTGTGCCGGATGCCAAACGTTCCAACGTAGGAGGATCCGGCCTCTGTGTTCGGTTGCTCCTCATAGTCTGCGGCAGCCGCTCGGGCGGCGGCGGCGTCAAGTTCCTCTTGGCGGCGGGCTTCTTCTCTTTGATACTCCCTCTCCATTTTCGCCCTTTCCCTGCGCACATTTTCTCGTTGAAGGGCCTCATCGTCGAGAAGCCGCCCGAACTCGCCCGGATCAGAACTGTACACATGCTCACTATCGGGGCCGATCACCCTGACCTGAGCGTAGGTGACTGAAGTTATCGTCAGTACGGCTGCTGCAATTAGTATTGTACGAAGGGTCTTCATTGCGAATGCCTTCTGCGGCAAGGTTGGCAACGACGATGTAAGACCGGCCGTTACCCATTGCTAATCTCGTTTTGGTGAACGGAAAGACCCGCGGCGGTGGGCTCCAATTTGGCCAGGTGACTAGCGGGAATGCAGGGACAATTCAGTTCTGCGAATGCAGCCCCGCAGTCGCCGGCCCTACGGGCATGGGAGCAGTGGGCAAAGGTTGGTAGGACCCGATGCAGCGATCAGCACAACAACTATAACTATCAGACCCCGCATCGGGAATTGCCGCAGCCTCACTTAAACTGCGGAATCGTCGGGACGCTTATGCGAGGCGGCGGCGGCGCGGCTACCTTGGCAGCGTTGCCGACCCCGCTAGGATCGACCGACATATTGCTCAAGGCGCTATTAAGTGCACCAGCGTTTGGTCGGCCCCCTCCTGGATTTCCCGTTGCGGCCGAGCCGCCGCCTAGGGCGCCGCCGCCTCGCGCAAATGAAGCGGCTGGGGTGGCCAAGACCAGGAACAATGCTATAGCGAATTTTGTCGTTGTGTTCGACATGGGAAGCTCCGTTCGTTAGACCGCCCCCCGAATGCGAAGCTGATGCTAGGTCGGTAACCCACCGCTACCATTAAATTCTGTTTTAGAGAGAGCAATTCGGCGCGAGATGGCGGCCGTGCGCTCGCCACGATCAAAGCGGCGATATTTTTCGACCGTCCAATCCCGCTGATCGCGCCACTTCTGAAAATCGACCTCTGTACGCTTTGATAAAAACACTCGCCAGGCCTTTTCAAAATCGGCGCGGGCCTCGTCGAAGGTGGCCGCGGTGCCGTCGGCGTGTTCCCTCGGATGGCTACCGGGAGAGGCCGCAGGCCCATTGCCAAGCATCGGTATCATGCGGGTTGCGAGTGCGGAGCGCGATCACGCCCGCGCGCACGTCACCGCATTAGATATGCCAGCATTCCTCGCGGGAATCAGGAGAGCGGCGGCGGGTGAGAGCGGGCATGCTCCCATAATGCCGCCGAAGTGACTAATCGTGAAGCTACTACAGATTGCGGCGGTGCTGCCTGCGCCTACGTGGCTCGGCGTTGGTTCGCTTGGAGTAATTGCTGTCTCAATGATGCGCCCCAGTCGGCGATAAAGCTCTCCCGGCTTCATTGCTGGTGGCATTCCGGGTACTCGCATTGGCTTCACGCCTCGCAATTCACGTTCGCTGTCAGTGATTGATGACTACCACTCCAGCCGCCGCTTTTAGTCCGCGGTTGACACGAGCTGTAAGAACGAACAGGAAGTTCCCGAGAGCCTCAGCAAATTCGACTGATTGTTTTGCTTCATTGGGCGAAACGTGGGGCTTGTCTTTGTCAGCGCGCCTGGGCCTGTTCGAACCAAGTCGAACGTTGTGGGCCCAATCGGCCATACCTTGTGTCAGCAGATTTTTGGTGAGCGCTTCGTCGATGCGCGCATAAAGGCTGCCAGCTTCCAGGCCGTGCGCTTTGAGCATTGCGTCGACAGCGCTTCCGGCCATCACCGCAGCCGCATCAGGGGCGTGCAGCGTCTCATACGCTTGCTGCAGAAAAGTGCGCGCAGGCTCCCGAATATCTTCGTGCGCAATTTTCGCGTCGGGGAAAGCGCCTTTGAAGGCGAAGGACGCACCTGCTAGCTCAGCGCTGACAGTGACAATCGAGCCGCACGACGAGCAGTGATACGCACCCCAATTGATCTTCTTTCCACCATCGGTTCGTGGAGTGGGGCCTTGGCTTATGCAAACGGACGTAAAGTGCGGACCGGCAATACTGCAGTGCGGACACCGTTTCAGGCCGATCAACTGTTGTCCCATGCCAATGCCATTGGCGGTGTTCACGGAGTGATCTTGAGATCCGATAGAGGGCTTGTCGTGCC
>VAZH01000472.1 GCA_005884465.1 Alphaproteobacteria bacterium
TCCAGCAGCGGCATCCCGAAAACATTGGTTCCGTTCGTTGTTGCTTTCATTTCGCTTTCACTCACGTAACATTACTCCTCTCAAGCGAAAGCATTCTCCGCAACGCTCGCTCGCGTCACGAGAGCTCACGCTCCGTGTTCGATCAGATTTTGGATGAGCTTTGATTTAGCCCCGACCCGATACGACTTTGGCCTAAGAGAAGCGGAGCGTCGGTTCGAAATGCGACTCTCGCGAAAATTTTTTTTGAGATTGTCAACGCATACGATCGTATATTTACGGAGCGCTGTGCATAACAGGGATATCTCAGGGCGCAGGAAGCCTTTTCTTCAGCGTCGCGTTGCAAGGGCGACGTCGGCGGTGTTGCGGGCATTTACATCGTCTGCCCAAACAAAAACCCCGGCATCGCTGCCGGGGTTTTGCATTTCTTGTAATCGCCTGAGAGGCTGGACTTAGAAATCCATGCCGCCCATGCCGCCGCCCGGAGGCATGCCGGCGCCGGCGCCGGCGTTCTTCTTCGGCAGTTCGGCGATCATGGCTTCGGTGGTGATCAGGAGAGCCGCGACGGAGGCCGCGTTCTGGATCGCCGCACGAACGACCTTGGTCGGGTCGATGATGCCCTTGCTGACCAGGTTGCCGTATTCGCCGGTCTGCGAGTCGAAGCCGTAATTGTACTGCTCCTTCTCGAGGATCTTGCCGACGATGACGGAGCCGTCTTCGCCTGCGTTGATCGCGATCTGGCGGGCCGGCGCTGACAGCGCCTTGCGCACGATCTCGACGCCGGTCTTCTGGTCGTCGTTCTGGGTCTTGATGCGCTTGAGCTGCTCGGAGGCGCGGAGCAGGGCGACGCCGCCGCCCGGCACGATGCCTTCTTCAACCGCCGCACGGGTCGCATGCATCGCGTCATCCACGCGATCCTTGCGCTCCTTGACCTCGACTTCGGTCGCGCCGCCGACGCGGATCACGGCTACGCCGCCCGCGAGTTTGGCCAGACGCTCCTGCAGCTTCTCACGGTCGTAATCCGAGGTGGTTTCCTCGATCTGCGCCTTGATCTGCGTGACGCGGGCCTCGATGTCGGCCTTCTTGGCGGCGCCACTGACGATGGTGGTGTTTTCCTTGTCGATCATCACCTTCTTGGCGCGGCCGAGCATCTGCAGGGTGACGTTCTCGAGCTTGATGCCGAGATCTTCCGAGATCGCCTGACCACCGGTCAGAACGGCGATGTCCTGCAGCATGGCCTTGCGGCGATCGCCGAAGCCCGGAGCCTTGACGGCCGCGACCTTCAGACCACCGCGCAGACGGTTGACGACGAGGGTGGCAAGCGCTTCGCCTTCGACGTCTTCCGCGACGATGACCAGCGGCTTGCCGGTCTGCACCACGGCTTCGAGCAGCGGCAGCAGTTCGTTCAGCGAGGAGAGCTTCTTCTCGTTGATCAGGATGTAGGCGTCGTCCATTTCAACGCGCATCTTGTCGGCGTTGGTGACGAAGTAGGGCGAGATGTAGCCGCGGTCGAACTGCATGCCCTCGACGACATCGAGTTCGGTCTCGAGCGACTTGGCTTCCTCAACCGTGATGACGCCCTCGTTGCCGACCTTCTTCATGGCGTCAGCCAGGAACTTGCCGATTTCGGCGTCGCCGTTGGCGGAGATGGTGCCGACCTGGGCGATTTCCTCGTTTGAGGTGACCTTCTTGGAGTTCTTGACGAGGTCGGCGACCACGGCTTCCACCGCGAGATCGATGCCGCGCTTCAGGTCCATCGGGTTCATGCCGGCGGCAACCGACTTGGCGCCTTCACGGACGATCGCAGCCGCGAGAACCGTCGCGGTGGTGGTGCCGTCGCCGGCCGCATCAGCGGACTTCGAAGCGACTTCGCGCACCATCTGCGCGCCCATGTTCTCGAACTTGTCGTCGAGCTCGATCTCCTTGGCGACGGTGACGCCGTCCTTGGTGATGCGGGGAGCGCCGAACGACTTGTCGAGCACGACGTTGCGGCCCTTGGGGCCGAGCGTCACCTTGACGGCGTTGGCGAGAATGTCGACGCCGCGCAGCATGCGGTCGCGGGCATCAACGCCGAATTTGACTTCTTTAGCTGACATATTTGGTTTCCCTGAGTTGATCTTTGTTTCTCACCCTGTCGGGGAGGCGCCTCGCGGGCGCTCCTCAGGGTGAGCGATGCGGGCGAAGCGCTTAGGCAGCCTTCTTCTTGGTGGCGGGGACGTCGAGCACGCCCATGAT
>VAZH01000506.1 GCA_005884465.1 Alphaproteobacteria bacterium
AGGCTAAATTACGCATTGCGTTCGGCTCGGCGACCTGGCCGCATCAAATGGTCCGCGTCATGCTTCTTGAACAGATTTACCGGGCCGCGACCATTCTGGCCGGCCACCCCTACCATCGCGCCTAGGCACGGTGACGTGAATACAGATAACACCGAAAAGACCGGATGCATTCAACGCGAGACATTCACTCATTCGATACCGCCGGCCGCGGCATGCCGCTGATGTCGGCCGTCTCGCTTTCCCTGCTGCTGCTTTCCGCAAGCTTCGCCGCGGCATCGCTTTCGCCGGCGGCAGCGCAGTCCGCGTCGCCCGCACAGCAAGCGACGGCCGTTTCCCCCGATGTCCTCAAGCAGCGCGAGGAAGAGCTGGAGGCCACGCGCGAGCAGCAGCGCAAGGCGGCCGAACTTCAGCAAAAACTAAAGGCCGATATCGCGGCGATCGGACAGGACCGCTCCAAGCTCAACCAGCAACTGATCGACATCGCCACCGAGGTGCGTAGCGTCGAAACCCGCATCGGCGAGACCGAGGCCGATCTGCGTCCGCTCGACAGCCGCGAGCAGCAGGTCAGGGCTTCGCTCGATTCACGCCGCACCGAAATCGTCGAGGTGCTGGCGGCGCTGCAACGCGCCGGCCGTCGCACGCCGCCGGCGCTGCTGGTCCGGCCCGAAGACGCGCTGCAATCGCTGCGCACCGCCATGCTGCTCGGATCGGTCGTCCCCGAACTGCGCGGACGCGCGGAGAAACTTGCCGCCGATCTCGGCGAGCTCGTGAATGTGCGCAAGAGGATCGCCACCAAGCGCGACGCGCTAGCGCAGGACCGCGACAGACTGAAGGACGATTCTGTCAGGCTGGCTGCGCTGGTCGAAGAGCGGCAGCGCAAGCAGAGCGCGGTCGAAAAGGACATGGAGGCCGAAGGCGCCCGCGCCATCAACCTGTCTAGGCAGGTGGACGGCCTGCAGGGCCTGATCACGAAAATGGAGCAGGATTTGAAGAGCGCCGCCAAGGCGGCCGCGACCGCCAGCCTGCAGGGCGCCCCGGCCGCCCCCAACGGAAAGCCCAATCTGGGGGCACTGAAAGACCCCGCTCGATTGAGCCCGGCGATCGCCTTTGCCTCCGCCAAGGGGCTGTTCGCTTTTCCGGCCAATGGTCGCAAGATTCGCGATTTTGGCGGTTCCGACGGCGCGGGCGGTGTGGAAAAAGGCATTTCTTTGGCAACCCGGGCCGGGGCTCAGGTCACAACACCGTGTGACGGCTGGGTAGTTTACGCCGGACCCTTCCGCAGCTACGGACAACTCTTGATCCTCAATGCCGGGGGCGGGTATCATGTCCTGATCGCCGGGATGGAGCGCATTTCGGTAAACATCGGCCAGTTTGTACTTACCGGGGAGCCGGTCGCGACCATGGGATCGACGTCCCAGGTTGCATCCATTCTCGCGACGACCGCGAGCCAGCCGGTGCTCTATGTCGAGTTCCGTAAGGACGGCACTCCAATCGACTCAGGCCCATGGTGGGCCGCAAGTGAAGGCGAAAAGGTTCGCGGATGATGCGCAAGACTTCTTTAATTCTTCTCAGCGCCGCCACCGGTGCGGCTTTGACGCTCTTCGTTACGCAGCCTCGTTCCGTGCTGATGGGATCGAGTGCGCGTGCGGCCACCTCCGACACCTACCGCCAGCTCAATCTGTTCGGCGACGTGTTCGAGCGCGTGCGCAGCGACTATGTCGAGAAGCCCGACGATTCCAAGCTGGTCGAATCGGCGATCTCGGGCATGCTGGCCGGCCTCGATCCGCATTCGAGCTACATGGACGCGAAGAGTTTTCGCGACATGCAGGTGCAGACCCGCGGCGAATTCGGCGGGCTCGGCATCGAGGTCACGATGGAAGACGGCCTGATCAAGGTGGTTTCGCCAATCGATGATACCCCGGCATCGAAGGCCGGCATCATGGCCAACGACATCATCACCAATCTCGACGACGAAGCCGTGCAGGGTCTCACCCTGAACCAGGCGGTCGAGAAGATGCGCGGACCGGTCAACACCAAGATCCGCCTCAAGATCATTCGCAAGGGCCAGGAAAATCCGATCGAAGTCACCCTGGTGCGCGACAACATCCGCGTCCGCTCGGTGCGCGCCCGCGTCGAACAGGACGACATCGCCTATATCCGCGTCACCACCTTCAACGAGCAGACCACCGAGGGCCTGAAGCGCGAGATCGGCACCCTCTCGAACCAGCTCGGTGACAAGCTGAAGGGCTACATCATCGATCTCAGAAACAATCCCGGCGGCTTGCTGGAGGAAGCGGTCACCGTCTCCGACACCTTCCTGGAGCGCGGCGAGATCGTTTCGACCCGCGGCCGCAACGCTGAGGAAACCCAGCGCCGCGCCGCCCATTCGGGCGACCTTACCAAGGGCAAGCCGATCATCGTGCTGGTCAATGGCGGCTCGGCCTCGGCCTCCGAAATCGTCGCCGGCGCGCTGCAGGATCACAAGCGGGCCACGCTGGTGGGCACCCGCTCGTTCGGCAAGGGTTCGGTGCAGACCATCATCCCGCTCGGCAGCGGCAACGGCGCGCTGCGGCTCACCACCGCGCGCTACTTCACCCCGTCGGGCAAGTCGATCCAGGCCAAGGGCATCGTGCCCGACATCGAGGTGCTGCAGGACGTGCCGGACGAATTGAAGGCGCGCACCGACACCAAGGGCGAGGCCTCGCTGCGCGGCCATCTGAAAACCGACGGCGACGAAAAGACCGGCTCGCAATCCTACGTGCCGCCGGACGCCAAGGACGACAAGGCGCTGAAGACCGCGGCCGACCTGCTGCACGGCATCAAGTCGACCGCGACCGCGGTACCCGCAACCGGCGACAAGGCGGCGGTCGAAAAGCCGGCCAACAAGGCCGCGAACTGATCTGAGCCGGTAAATTACCGTGAAAAGGGCGGCCCTCGGGTCGCCCTTTCTTTTTTGTTGCCGGTCCCACGCCTCCCGCAGCGCCGGGAAGGCGGCCTTTTGCATGCGGCGCAGGCGTTCGAATCCGGCCCATCGTGGTATCGTCGGCGTGGTTGATTCGGGGAGGTCTATGACGGAAGCGGCCGACGAACTGAGCACACCGCTTGGACAGAAGACGGAGCGCCAGAAGCGCCGGTTTCGGCTGCCGTTCACCGCGATCCAGGCGCTTGCCGTGCTGCTCGGCCTGGTTCTGGTCGCGTTCCTGACTGTCGCGCTTTTCACCGACAACCCGTTCGGCGGCGAGCCGGTCGCCCGTATCGCACTGCGCACGCCGGCGGCGGACGAAAAGCTGCCCGCGGGAGCCTCCGGCCACAC
>VAZH01000507.1 GCA_005884465.1 Alphaproteobacteria bacterium
CCCAGGACGAAGAGCAGAAGGAGGCGGCCGAGATGGACGGCGCGAGCGCGCTTTCGACGTTCATCTATCTCACTCTGCCGCACCTGGCGCGGCCGATCACGGTGGTCATCCTGATCGAAACGATTTTCCTGCTGACCGTGTTCGCCGAGATTTTTGTGACGACCGGCGGCGGCCCGGGCCTGCAGACCACCAATATCGCGTTCCTGATCTACTCGCAGGCGCTGATCCAGTTCGACGTCGGAAACGCCTCCGCAGGCGGACTGGTTGCGGTCGTGATCGCCAATATCGTGGCCTTCTTCCTGGTGCGGATCATCGGACGGAATCTGGAGGCGTAAGCGATGGCACGCAAGGTAACTGCGAGACGCGTCTGGGTATCCACGGCTGCGGCCTGGTTGTTCGGATTTTTGATCTTCCTGCCGATCCTGTGGATGGTGCTGACGAGCTTCAAGACCGAGCTCGAGGCATTCGCCATGCCGCCGACGTTCCTGTTTTTCCATTGGACCACGGAGAACTATGCGACGGTACAGGGCCGCAGCGACTACCTGCACCATGCGCTCAATTCAATCATGGTTGCCGGTGGATCGACGCTGATCGCCTTGCTCATCGCTATTCCGGCGGCCTGGTCGATGGCGTTTGCGCCGACCAAACGGACCAAGGACGTTCTGCTCTGGATGCTCTCCACCAAGATGATGCCGCCGGTCGGCGTACTGGTTCCGATCTATTTGATCTATCGGGATTTTGGTTTGCTGGACACGCGTGCGGGGTTGGTCCTGATCCTCTGCCTCGGCAATCTGCCGATCGTGATCTGGATGCTGTTCACCTACTTCAAGGAGATCCCGAAGGACATCCTCGAAGCGGCGCGGATGGATGGCGCGACCATCGGCCGCGAGCTCATCTATGTGCTGACGCCGATGGCCGTACCCGGCCTTGCCTCGACGCTGCTTCTCAATTTCATCCTGGCGTGGAACGAGGCGTTCTGGACCCTTAACCTTTCGACGCTGGACGCGGCGCCGCTTACGGTGTTCATCGCGTCCTATTCAAGTCCGGAGGGCCTGTTCTGGGCGAAACTGTCGGCGGCCTCGACGCTCGCCATTGCTCCGATCATCATACTCGGATGGTTCACCCAGCGGCAGCTCGTCCGCGGGCTGACCTTCGGCGCCGTCAAGTAGATCAGCGAAAGGGCTAGGCATCATGGGCCAGATAACGCTCCAGCGAGTCCGCAAGTCGTTCGGGCCGGTCAGCATCATCAAGGATGCTAACCTGGATATCGAGGACGGCTCCTTCGTGGTTTTCGTCGGGCCTTCGGGTTGCGGCAAGACCACGCTGTTGCGCCTGATCGCCGGACTTGAGGACGTCACCGGCGGGCAGATCCTGATCGATGGCCGCAATGTGGTGGACGTGCCGCCGGCGAAGCGCGGGCTGTCGATGGTGTTTCAGTCTTATGCGCTCTATCCGCATATGAGCGTCCGCGGCAACATCGCGTTCGGCCTGAAGATGGCGGGCCTGCCGCGCCCGGAGATCCACCGCAAGGTGGAGGCCGCCGCGGCCACGCTGAACCTGACGCCCTATCTTGACCGGAAGCCGCGCGAACTTTCCGGCGGACAGCGGCAGCGCGTCGCGATCGGCCGCGCCATCGTGCGCGAGCCGAAGGCATTTCTGTTCGACGAGCCGTTGTCGAATCTCGACGCCGCGCTCCGCGTCCAGATGCGCCTGGAAGTCACCAAGCTGCAAAAGCAGCTCGGGACCACTGCCGTCTACGTCACGCACGACCAGGTCGAGGCCATGACGATGGCAGACAAGATCGTCGTGCTGAACGCGGGCAGCATCGAACAGTACGGATCGCCGATCGAATTGTACGAGCGGCCGGCTAACCTGTTCGTCGCCGGCTTTATCGGCTCCCCCAAGATGAACTTCGTGTCCGGAGCGGCGGCCGGCGAGCCCGGCGTCGCTACCCTCGGCGTCAGGCCCGAACACCTGAAGATCGGCAAAGAGGGCGAAGGCTGGCCCGGGACCGTCTCGGTCGCCGAGCATCTGGGCAGCGACACCTTCCTCTATGTCGATGCCGGCAAACTCGGAATGCTCACGGCGCGCTGCATCGGAGAATTCAGCCTGAAAGCCGGCGATCGCGTGTGGCTTGTTCCGGATCCAGCCCGCCTGCACCGCTTCGACAAGGACGGAGAGGTCATCCGGAGGTAAGCAGGACGAGCAAAAAAATGTATCTGGAAAAATTCAGGCTGAACGGAAAAACGGCCGTTGTGACTGGCGCCGGCCAAGGCATCGGGCTGGCCTGCGCGGAGGCGCTTGCGGAAGCAGGGGCGAAAGTTGTGATCGCGGATCGCGATCCGAAGGCGGCCGAGAACGGCTGCGCCGGTCTCATGGCGAAAGGCTACAACGCCGAGACCGTCACCATGGACGTAACCGATTCCGCGCGCGTTTCCGCGGTTGCGGATCAGCTCGCCTCAAGGCACGGAAAGATCGATATCCTCGTCAACAATGCCGGCATTGCGCGAAGCGAAATGCCGGCGGAACAGGTGACTGACGAACATTGGCTTAACGTCGTCGACGTCAATCTCAACGGCACCTTCTGGTGCTGTCGTGCCTTCGGCAAGCACATGCTCGCCGCAAAATCAGGCTCCATCGTCAACATCGGCTCGATGTCAGGCTTCATCGTCAACAAACCACAGGAGCAGTGCTACTACAACGCCTCGAAGGCCGCGGTGCACCATCTCACGAAATCGCTCGCCGCCGAGTGGGGCGCCCGCGGGGTGCGCGTCAATGCCGTGGCGCCGACCTACGTGGCCACCCCCCTTAATGCATTCGTCAAGAACAATCCGCAGATGTATGATGCCTGGATCGGCGGAACGCCGATGGCCCGAATGGGGGAGGTCGACGAAGTTGCATCCGTCGTCCTGTTCCTGGCATCGGATGCGGCAAGCCTGATGACCGGGAGCGTCGTTCTCGTCGATGGGGGCTATACCTGCTGGTAGGCTTGCGCGGATCTTGAACGGGTTGGAATGAGGCAGGCCTTCATCGGTGTCGACGTCGGGACATCGAGCGCGCGCGCCGGCGTGTTCGACGAAAAGGGAACGCTGTTGGCGACCGCCCGGCATCCGATCACGGTTTGGCATGAGGCGGGCAGCGTCGTCGAGCAGTCGTCTTCCGAAATCTGGGCGGCGTGCGCCGCCTCCGTCTGCGCCGCGATGGCGGAAGCAGCGGTTCCGCCTTCCGCCGTCAAGGGCATCGGCTTCGATGCGACGTGCTCGCTGGTGGTGCTCGACGCTGGCGCCAATCCGCTGACGGTCAGCACGTCGGGCGAGGCGCGACGCAACATCATCGTCTGGATGGACCATCGCGCGATTGCCGAAGCCCGTTTGGTCAACGACACGCATGACGACGTGCTCCGCTATGTCGGCGGCTCGATCTCGCCCGAAATGGAAATTCCCAAGCTGCTTTGGCTGAAGCGGCACCTGCCGTCGACTTATCGCTCGGCCGGTCACTTCTTCGATCTCGCCGACTATCTTTCGTTCCGCGCCACCGGATCGACGGCACGTTCGATATGCACGCTCGCCTGTAAATGGAATTTTTTGGCCCACGAACGGCGCTGGAGCGAGCGCTATTTCGAGCGCATCGGTCTTGGCGATCTCGCCTCCGATAGCTATGCGAAGATTGGAAACGAGGTCGTCGCGCCCGGCACGCCGTTGGGCATAGGCCTTAACAAATCAGCTGCGCACGATTTGGGCTTGCTCGAGGGGACGCCGGTCGGCGCATCGCTGATCGACGCGCATGCCGGAGGCGTGGGCACGATCGGCGGGCGCGAGAAGTCGGGCGATTCAGTCGATATACGCCGTCGTCTTGCCTATATCATGGGGACCTCGGCCTGCATCATGGCGACGACGTCCGAACCTCGCTTCGTCCCCGGCGTTTGGGGCCCCTATTATTCGGGGATGGTTCCGGGATTCTGGCTCAACGAAGGCGGCCAGTCTGCAGCCGGCGCGGCGATCGACCATCTCATAAAATCCCACCCTGTCTACAATGAAGCTGTCGCGGCTGCACATGCCGGCGGTATGGAAGTCCTGGAATTTCTCGAGCGGCGCATCGTCTCGCGCGTACAAAACCCGGGCGAGGCGGCATTGTTTGCCCGCGACATTCACGTCTTACCGGAGTTTCTCGGCAACCGTTCGCCCTTCGCCGATCCGGATTCGCGCGCGATCGTCGCAGGGATGGATCTCGACGCCGACATCGGCTCGATGGAGCGGCTGTTCGTGGCGGGACTGTGCGGGCTGGCCTACGGCCTTGCCGATGTCGTCGAAGCTTTTCGCTCGCACGGTGTCGATAGCGACCTAATGGTGATCAGCGGCGGCGCAGGGCGGAGTTCGCTGGTCCGCCAGATCATGGCGGATACCACGGCCCTGACCGTTGCCGTGCCACAGACGCAAGAACCGGTGCTGCTCGGAGCTGCGATGCTGGGTGCAGTCGCCGGTAACGTTTACGGATCGATCGGCGAGGCGATGGGTTCGATGTCGGCGATCGGTTGCTTGAGCGAAAAGACGGCGCCCGGAATGGCCGACTTCCACCGGATCAAGCGAGAAGTCCATGGACTGATGCGAAAGCTGGACCGCGAAAGCCGCGATGCGATGCACCGGATCGGATTGACCGCCGGTGTCGATGCGAAAAATTGAGAACGATGCTGCTGAGTTGCGGAGATGCCTTGATTGATTTCCTGCCCGTCAAATCGGTGGACGGGCGCGACGCCAGCGTGCCCGTGGCGGGAGGTTCCTGTCTCAACATCGCCGTCGGCATGGCGCGTCTCGGCGCACCGGCGGGGTTCGTCGGCGGCATCTCGACCGATCTTTTCGGCCGCATGATTGCCGATCATGCCTTGGCTTCGCAGGTCGACCTTCGATATGCAACGCGCAGCGCGCATCAGGCCACGCTTGCATTCGTCCGCACCGTTGGCGGTGAGCCGCAATATGCCTTCTATGACGAGGCGACCGCGTCCCGCAACTGGATCTACCGGCCCGGCTCCATCCCCTTCGATGAAATCGAGGCTGTTCATGTCGGATCGACCACGCTCGCCGACGATCAAGGGGCGGCCCAGGCGCTTGCCATGGTCGAGGAAGCGCGCGCGTCGGTCACCATCTCGTTCGATCCGAATTGCAGGCCGAAGCTGGTCAAGCACAAGACGCGCTATGTCGAGCAAATGGATGCATTTGCCGCCGCTGCCGACATCGTGCGGATGTCGGATGTCGACTTTGAATTTCTCTACGGCGGCAGCGACCATGCGGGAAGGGCGAAGTCACTGATCAAGGCAGGTGCGAGCCTGATCGTCGTGACGCGCGGAATCAAGGGAGCTCAGGCATGGCATGGAGAGGCGGGCGCGGTTGAAGTCCAGGCGCCAAGCGTGAAAGTCGTGGATACCATCGGCGCCGGTGACAGTTTTCAAGCCGCGCTCCTGTTCGCACTGCGCGCCATCGGGCGGATCGGAAGGCAAGCGCTGGCGCGGATGAATTCTGGCGAGCTTGATCGCGTGCTGTCATTTGCAGCTAGCTGCGCGGCCTTCACATGTACGCGTGCCGGTGCCGATCCGCCGCGACGATCGGAAATCGGCGCGGCACTGTCTCGCCTCCTTCCCGACTCGCTGGACTGACTGTCGCGCCGGCGAGTGGTGGCCTGACAACGCTCGGGAACCGTCGTGCGTGCCTCCTTCGGTGTGCAGTCGTCAGAGCATCGGGAAAGCTAACCAATGCACCAACTGACTTGCGTGTTGCAGTTGCGGGGTTAGGAGCCATTGGAACCAAGGTCGCGGAAGCGCTGGACCAGGGAATCAACGGTCTAGTTCTCTCCGCCGTCTCGGTGCTGAATCCCGAGAAGCATCGAAGCTGGCTTGGCAAGTTGACAAGCAAGCCTGCCGTTCTACCGATCGAAGCGCTGTCAGACGCCGCCGACATCGTCATCGAATGCGCGCCGAGCAAGCTCATGAGGTCGATCGTTGCTCCGTTCGTCGAAAGCGGAAAGACCGCGGTCGTTCTCAGCGCGGGCGCCCTGCTGGACCACGAGGACCTTATCGAGCTTGCAAAACATAATGGCGGTCAAATCGTGGTTCCGACCGGCGCGCTGATCGGCTTGGACGCGGTGACCGCAGCGGCGGTCGGGAAAATCCAGTCGGTCCGGATGGTGACGCGAAAGCCGATCCTGGGGCTCGCCGGCGCGCCTTATATCGTTGAAAATAGCATCGACATCGAACGCATTACCGAGCCGCTCAGAATATTCGAGGGCACGGCACGGGAAGCGGCAAAAGGATTTCCGGCGAATCTGAATGTCGCTGTCGCGCTGTCGCTTGCCGGGATAGGCCCAGATCAAACCAGGCTGGAAATTTGGGCGGATCCTACCGTGACGCGCAACGTACACCGTATCGAGGTCGAATCCGATTCCGCGCGCTTTTCGATGGCGATCGAGAATATCCCCTCAGAAAATCCAAGGACAGGCCGCATCACCGCGCTCTCGGTCATCGCTTATCTTCGCAAGCAACGCGCATCGCTTCGCGTTGGGACCTGATCGGCATCCGGCCAAAGTCTCGCGAGTGCCGTTTCGATGGCGCAAATCGATGTTTCAGCGCGCGGATAATAGCGATGCGCAATCAGTACAGCTGCGGCGCGGCGGGTGCTACCATTGCGCTCCGCGCCGCAGCCCTCTCTCACTTGAAGGGGATAGCGTACATCAAGCCGCCGTTATTCCAGGTGGCGTTCAGGCCACGATCGAGCTTCAGCGGACTCGCCTTGCCGACGTGGCGCTCGAAGATCTCGGCGTAGTTGCCCCCCGCTTTAACTGCCTGCACCATCCACCTGTTGTCGAGGCCAAGGCGCGAACCGAGCTCTCCGGAGCTGCCGAGCAGACGCTGGATGGCTGGCACGTTGCTGGATTTTGCCATTTCGTCGGCATTGGCTGCGTTTATGCCGAGTTCCTCCGCCTCGATCAGTCCATAGTGAAGCCAGGCGATGATGTCGGTCCACACCTCGTCGCCGTTGCGCGTGAACGGCCCGAGCGGCTCCTTGCTGATCGTCTGCGGCAGGACGAGGTAATCGGCCGCGTTCGGCGCCGCTGTTGCAACCGCGCCGGCGAGCGCGGAGGCGTCCTGGGTCATGGCATCGCAACGCCCGCCGAAAAACGTCTGGTACATGGTGTCAATCCGATCGAACACCAGCGGCTTCCATTCGATGCCGTTGGCGCGACCGTAATCGCCGAGCGTCACCTCATGGGTTGTTCCCTGCGCGACGCAGACGGTGGCGCCGTTCAGCCCCTTCAGATCCTTCACGGCGCTGTCGCGCCGGACGACAAAACCCTGGCCGTCATAGAAATTGACCGGCCCCTGCCGCAGGCCGAGGGTCACGCCGCGCAGATAGGTCTGCGTCGAATTGCGATAAAGCACGTCGATCTCGCCGGACTGCAGAGCGGTGAACCGGTTTTGCGCGGTGAGCGCGACGTAGCGTACCTTGCTCGCGTCACCGAGAACTCCGGCTGCCAGCGCGCGGCAATAGTCGACATCAAGACCCTTGTAATTGCCCTGGGAGTCCGGAGCGGAGAATCCGGCAAAGCCGGCACTGACGCCGCATACGAGCGTGCCGCGCTGCTTGACGGTGT
Source organism: Alphaproteobacteria bacterium (assembly GCA_005884465.1). Taxonomy (GTDB): domain Bacteria; phylum Pseudomonadota; class Alphaproteobacteria; order Rhizobiales; family Xanthobacteraceae; genus Bradyrhizobium. Next base: position 7,639 of record VAZH01000507.1, read on the forward strand.
CCAGCGTTCCAGCGGTTGCCGCCGAAAACCATGCACTGAGCAATGCTGTAGCAATGATGACTCTCTTCATTCTGCTCCTCCTATTGACCAACAGTTTTCAGTGCGCGGTCTACCGCAGAGCCGAGCCTGTCGACGATCATATCGATGTCGTCTGATGTCGCGACGTAGGGCGGTGCGAGCAGGACATGGTCGCCGCGGCGGCCATCCACGGTCCCGCCGGCCGGGTAACAGGCGAGGCCGCTTTCGAACGCGGCGGCCTTGATCCGATG
>VAZH01000028.1 GCA_005884465.1 Alphaproteobacteria bacterium
TGAGACCTTGGATTCTTCCAAAAACTTACCTTGCATGGGGTTGTTTTTCAAAAAAAGTTATATTCAACCCCCCCGGTTGTCTGGGAAAGCGAGCGCAACAAGGAATTTGCAAAACGAACCCAAATACCCGTCCCCACATCGTAAGGTTCTTCTGCATTCGAACGCTCAATCGCGGACATGATCAAATTGCCGGAACGTGATACCGAGGCAGCATGAAGCGACTGAGGATATTGCGACGTTGGTTCGCGCGAAGGTTCGGCTATGCCAGGCTGGTGTGCCTGGCGCTCCTGATCGGCCTCGCGGCCTTCCGGATCGCCGATCCGGCCCCGGTCGAGGAGCTTCGGGTCAGAACCTTCGATACTTTCCAGCTCATCGATCCGCGCGTGAAGACCGCAAGGCCGGTCACCATTATCGATATCGACGAAAAGAGCCTGGCGAAGCTCGGCCAGTGGCCATGGCCGCGGACGCGGATTGCGGATCTGGTCGCCAACCTGACCAGGCTCGGCGCGGTCGTGATCGGCTTCGACATCGTGTTCGCGGAGCCGGACCGGCTCAATCCGGACGTCGCGGCCGACACCATTCGCAACCTTGACGAGGAAACCCGAGCCAAATTGCGCACGCTTCCGAGCAACGATCAGATTTTCGCGGATGCGATGCGGCACTCGCGCGTGGTGTTGGGCGAATCCGGACTGCCCTATGTTCTTTCGGAGTTCGACAACACGCTGCCGGTGACGGGGCTGGCGATGCTCGGCGAGCAGCCTCAGCCTTTCCTGGTCGATTTTCCGGGACTGCTGCGCAACGTTCATGTTCTGGAACAGGCGGCTGCCGGGCGTGGCCTGTTCACGATCAAGCCCGAGCGCGACGGCATTATCAGGCGGGTGCCGATGATGATGCAGGCGCAGGGCGCAACCATGCCCTCGCTGAGTTTCGAAATACTGCGGGTCGCGACTGGCACCGACACAATCTTCATCAAATCCGACAAGGCCGGCATCAAGAGCATCGCCGTCAAAGGCTTCGAGGTTCCGACCGATCGCAACGGCCAGCTTTGGGTTCATTTCGCGCGTCGTGATCCTTCGATCTATGTCTCGGCGGCCGACGTGCTTGAAGGACGCGTCGCGCCCGAAAGGATTGCGCGCAAGCTGGTGCTGATCGGAACCTCGGCGGTGGGACTGCTCGACCTCAAGACCACGCCGATCGATCCCGTGATGCCGGGCGTCGAGGTTCACGCCCAGGTGCTCGAGAGCGCGCTGACCCGTGTTGTGCTTTCGCAGCCGAATTACGGCATCGTCGTCGAGCTTTGCGCGGCGATCGTGCTCGGGGTTCTGGTGATCGCATTCGCTCCGCTATTCGGACCGATCAGCCTCGTCGCCGTCGGCGCGCTGTTCGCATCGCTGCTGGTCGGAACGTCCTGGTATTTCTACTGGCAGCATCGGCTGCTGATCGATTTTACCTACCCGCTGCTGTCGACCACTGCGATATATCTGACACTCATCTTTTCGAGTTTTGTCAGGGAGCAGGCGCAGCGCCGGCAGATTCGCTCGGCGTTCAGCCAGTATCTGTCGCCCGCACTGGTCGAACAGCTCGCGCAGTCGCCGGAAAAACTCGTGCTCGGCGGTGAGGAGCGCGAGATGACCATCATGTTCAGCGACGTCAGGGGCTTCACGACCATTTCGGAGTCCTACAAGCACGATCCGCAGGGCCTTACCGCCCTGATGAACCGGTTCCTGACGCCGCTCACCAACGCGATCCTCGCGCGGAAGGGCACCATCGACAAATATATGGGCGACGCAATCATGGCGTTCTGGAATGCGCCGCTCGACGACAAGGAACATCAGCTCAATGCCTGCGAAGCCGCGGTCGACATGCTTGAGCGGATCGATGCACTCAACAAGCAGCGCGAGATCGAGGCGCAAGAGGGCGGTCACACCTACATTCCACTCAACGTGGGCGTCGGGCTGAATACCGGCGTCTGCGTGGTCGGTAATATGGGTTCCGATTTGCGTTTCGATTATTCCGTGCTCGGTGACAGCGTCAACCTTGCGTCGCGCCTTGAAGGGCAATCCAAGGAGTATGGATTCCCGGTCATCGTCGGCTCCAAGACCGCGCTCGCGGTCAAGGACAAGTTTGCCATCCTCGAACTCGATTTTATCATGGTCAAAGGCAAGAAAGAGCCCGAGGTTATCTATGCCATTGCCGGGCGCGAGGATACCGCGCACTCCGGCCGCTTCCAGCGCTTGCGCAATCTGACCATCGAGATGCTGGCGTGTTATCGCAGTCGCGACTGGGAGGGCGCGCTGGAGGCGATCGAACGAGGCCGCAAGACCGATGACGCCGGCGCGCTAGAGTTGCTCTACAATCTCTATGAGGCGCGAATTCGCGGCTATCAGAAAAACCCGCCGCCGGAAGACTGGAACGGCGCCTTCGCGCTGTTGACCAAATAGCCCATTTCGTTCCGGCCAAGCCAACGGGTCCGGCCTCCGGACAGTAATGGTTGGGTCCCGGCGTTCGCCGGGACGACAAGGAGAATTTTACTCCACTCCGATCGTCGTCAGATCCTGAAACCAGTGCTGCGCCTGCACGAATTTCTTGATCCTCGGCGATAGCGCATGTGGGTTGGTGTCATGCACCACCCACACCAGCACCGCATCATCGACGATCTGGGCATGCGCCTGCGCCAGCAATTCGTCCTGCCTGGTGGTGTCGAAAGTCTGCTTGGCTTCGTCGATCAGCGCATCGACCTTCGGATTCTTGTAGCCGCCCCAGTTGACGCCCACCGGCGCGATCTGGCCCGAATGGAAGAAGCGGACGATGGCGTAAAGCGGGTCGGAGGTCACATAGGCGATGTTATTGGCGGTAATGCCGGCGTTCATTTCGTCCGCCGCGCCCTTGCGCCAGTGCGTGTAAAGCGTTTCGAGTTCGACCACCTTGAAGTCGATATCGATGCCGATTTCCTTAAAACTTTGCTGCAGGAATTCGTTCATCGGCAGCGACAGCATTTGCCCGGTTCCACCCTGGGCGATGATGAACGTGGTCTTGAGCGGCTTTTCCTTGGAATAGCCTGCCTCTTCGACGAGCTTCTTGGCGGCGGCGAGATCGTATTTGAGTTCGAAGGCGGGCTTGCCGAACCACGGGCTCGACGGGTCGACCTGGCCCTTGGCGGGCTTTGCAAGGCCGTTCATCAATCCGACCACGGCGTCGCGATCGATCGCGAGATTAAGCGCCTTGCGCAGCCTTATGTCGGTCCAGGGCGATCCCGGCAACACGCTGAGATGATAATTCCACACATGCGGCGTGATGTTGTCGACGATCCGCATGCCCGCCGATTTGAGTTGCGGCACCGCGTCGGGCGCCGGCGTCTCGATCAGGTCGACTTGTCCCGCCAGCAGCGCATTGGTTCGCGTCAGCGCTTCCGGCATCGGAATCAAAATCAGCTTGTCGACTTTCGGAATCCGCTTCTTGTTCCAGTAATCCTCGTTCTTCGACAATTCGGCGAGTTCGCGCGGCACCAGTTTTGTAAGTTTGAACGGTCCTGTGCCGGAAGGCTGGCTGGCAAACTTGTCCCAGTCCTTGCCGAGCTTTTCGTATTGCGCGGGGCTGGAGACCAGGAACCAGAGCATCTGGTACGGGAAGAACGAATCGACGGTCTTGGTCGTGATTTCCACGGTTGAGTCGTCGATCTTGGCGTAGCTCGCAACCGACGGCAGGCGGGTTTTCACCTGCGCGCTCTGGCGCTTGTCGAATTGCGGTGCCTTGTCGTTCAGCACCTTGTCCAGATTCCAGATCACCGCATCGGCATTGAAGTCGCTGCCATCGTGGAATTTCACGCCCTGCCGCAGCTTGAATCGCCACTTGGTCTTGTCGGCATCATCGACTTTCCATTCGGTGGCGAGGCCGGGCACCAGTTTGCCGGGCCGATCCGACACGTCCATCTCCCAGGCGACCAGCGGATCATAAATCGTATAGGCGCTGAACTGATAGGCGCCGGCGCCCCGATCCGGCTGGCCCGTTGTCAGGGGAATATCCGCCATCGAAATGCCGTACCGCACAATGGTTTCGGCTTGCGCCGCAGGGACGGGCAGGCCGGCGCCGATCGCAACCGCCAAGGCAACAAGAAGCATCGAATTTCGGGCGCGCATGAACTAAGCTCCATTGGAAAAGTGGTCGGCGTACCTCCAACCCGCCGCTGAACTTGCAAGGTTGATGCCAGATTAGGCATCTGCGTCTCTTCCTCGTGCGGACCCACAAGGAGTTGTACCGCCAATCACAATTGAACGAGCGATTGCCGGCATTGGCACAGCCGTTGCATACCGATGCATAAGAAATAGTCACCGAAAGTTGAGAAGGGATTTGCTGCGATGCGTAACGAAAAATCTGGAAAAAGCCGGGCAACGGCGGCGATTGTGATGTTGTCGATTGCCTCAGTGATGGGGCTGCCGCGGATCGCCGGCGCCGAGACTGTGTTGCGCATCGGCATGACCGCCGCCGACATTCCGCGCACGCTGGGCCAGCCCGATCAGGGTTTTGAGGGCAACCGCTTCACCGGCCTGACGATGTATGACGCGCTGACGATGTGGGACCTCTCCTCCGCCGACAAGCCGAGCGTCGTTATCCCCGGGCTCGCGACCGAATGGAAAGTCGATGATGCCGACAAGAAGAAGTGGACGTTCAAGGTTCGCCCCGGCGTCACATTCCACGACGGTTCGCCGTTCAATGCCGATGCCGTGGTCTGGAATGTCGAGAAAGTGCTCAAGCAGGATGCACCGCAATTCGATCCGAGCCAGGTCGGCGTGACCGCGTCGCGAATGCCGACACTGGCTTCGGCCCGCAAGATCGACGACATGACGGTGGAATTGACCACCAAGGAGCCGGATAGCTTCCTGCCCATCAATCTCACCAACCTGTTCATGGCGAGCCCTGCGAAATGGCAGAAGCTGTTCGATGCCGCAGAAGGCGCGGATGCCAAGGCGAAATCGCAAGCCGCCTGGGCCGCGTTCGCGCGTAACGCCTCGGGCACCGGCCCATGGAAAATGTCGAGCTTCACACCGCGCGAGCGGCTGGAACTCGCGAAGAACGAGAATTACTGGGACAAGGCGCGCATTCCCAAAGTCGACAAAATGCTGCTGCTGCCGATGCCCGAGGCGAGTGCCCGCACGGCTGCGTTGCTGTCCGGCCAAGTCGACTGGATCGAAGCGCCCTCACCGGACGCGGTCGCGGAAATCAAGCAGCGCGGATTTCTTCTTAAGACCAATGAGGAGCCGCATGTCTGGCCGTGGCAGTTTTCGCGCGTCGAAGGCTCGCCCTGGAACGACATTCGGGTTCGCAAGGCCGCCAATCTCTGCGTCGATCGCGAGGGCCTCAAGGACGGTCTGCTCGCCGGTCTGATGGTGCCGGCAACCGGCACCTTCGAGCCGGGTCATCCCTGGCGCGGAACCCCGACCTTCGAGATCAAGTACGACAAGCCTGCGGCCCAGAAGCTGATGCAGGAAGCTGGATACGGTCCGAGCAAGAAATTGTCGGTCAAGATCCAGACCTCGGCGTCGGGATCCGGGCAGATGCTGCCATTGCCGATGAACGAGTATCTGCAGCAGGCGCTGGCCGAATGTTATTTCGATGTCCAGCTCGACGTCATCGAATGGAATACGCTGTTCACGAACTGGCGGCGGGGCGCCAAGGACCCTTCCGCCAACGGCGCCAACGCCACCAACGTGACCTACGCGGCGATGGACCCGTTCTTCGCTTTGGTACGCTTCCTGCAATCGTCGATGGCGCCGCCGGTCTCGAACAATTGGGGCTATATCAACAATCCCAGATTCGACGAGCTGGTGACCAAGGCGCGCCAGACCTTCGACCCGGCCGCGCGTGATGCGGCGCTGGCCGAACTGCATGCGGCCTCCGTCGACGACGCGGCGTTCCTTTACGTCGCCCATGACGTCGCCCCGCGCGCGATGAGCCCGAAGATCAAGGGCTTCGTGCAGCCGAAGAGCTGGTTCGTGGACTTCTCGCCGATTTCCATGACGCCGTGATTGCTGAGGTCCGCTTTCCTCGTCATGGCCGGGCTTGTCCCGGGCATCCACGACTTTCTTGCTCGTAACCAAGACGTGGATGGCCGGGACAAGCCCGGCCATGCCGAACGAGAGATTCGTTGGCCTCCTAAAGGCCGCTCGCGAGCCAACTCGCAATTACTGACCCGAAGGTAATTCCGTGTTCGTCTACATTGCCCGTCGTATCGTCTATGTGATCCCGATCGTCATCAGCGTGGCGCTGGTGTGCTTTCTGCTGGTGCACATTACGCCCGGCGATCCCCTGGTAGCGATCCTGCCGGCGGATGCGTCGCAGGAACTGGCGGCGCAATTGCGCATCGCCTACGGTTTTGATCGTCCGCTGCCGATCCAATTTGGTCTCTGGCTGTGGAAAGCGGTCAACGGCGATCTCGGTCATTCCATCGCGACCGGACGCCCGGTGCTATCGGAAGTCATGCGCGCGGTTGGCAACACCGTCACCTTGGCAATCGCGGCCGCGATGATCGGATTTACCCTTGGATTGTTGTTCGGGCTGATCGCCGGCTACTTCCGCGATACCTGGATCGACAAGGTTGCCACCTCGATCGCGATCGCCGGCGTCTCGGTGCCGCATTACTGGCTTGGCATGGTGCTGGTGATCATCTTCTCGGTGCAGCTTAACTGGTTGCCTGCGGTCGGCGCCGGTCCCGGCGGCTCCGGCGCATGGGGATGGGACTGGGAACACATCCGCTATCTGATCCTGCCCGCGATCACCACCTCGGTTATCCCGATGGGCATCGTTACCCGCACCGTGCGTGCGCTGACCGGCGACATCCTGTCACAGGATTTTGTCGAGGCGTTGCGCGCCAAGGGCTTGCGCGAAACCTACGTTTTCCGGCACGTCATCAAGAATGCCGCGCCGACGGCGATGGCGGTGATGGGGCTTCAATTGGGATACATGCTCGGCGGCTCGATCCTGATCGAAACCGTATTCTCGTGGCCGGGCTCGGGACTGTTGCTCAATTCGGCCATTTTCCAGCGCGATCTGCCGTTGCTGCAGGGCACCATCCTGGTGCTGGCGCTGTTCTTCGTGTTCCTGAATCTGATGGTCGATATCGCGCAGGCCGCGATCGATCCGCGCATCAAGCGGAGCTGAGCCGATGAGTATCAGCCCGATCAGCGCAATATCGGACGCGGCCCTGCAGGCGGAGCCCGCAACGAAAGCGCGCGGCTACTGGACCACGGTCGGACGCCGCATCATCCGCGACAAGGTCAGCATGACCTGCGCCTGCATTCTGATCGCGATTTTTCTTTCCGCGCTGTGTGCGTCCTGGCTGGGGCTGGCCGATCCCTATCAGGGCTCGATGATCCGCAGGCTCCGCCATATTGGAACGCCCAACTATCCGCTCGGTACCGACGAACTCGGCCGCGACATGCTGGCGCGCCTGATCTATGGCGGGCGCCTGTCGCTGGTGGTCGGAATTCTCCCGGTGATCTTCGCCTTCGTCATCGGAACCTCGCTCGGCCTCGTCGCCGGTTATATCGGCGGCAAGATCAACACCGCGATCATGCGCACCGTCGACGTGTTCTACGCATTTCCCTCGGTGCTGCTGGCGATCGCGATTTCGGGCGCGCTGGGCGCGGGCATTGTCAACTCGATCGTTTCGTTGACGATCGTGTTCGTGCCGCAGATTACCCGCGTGGCCGAGAGCGTCACCACCGGGGTGCGCAACATGGATTTCGTCGAGGCGGCGCGCGCGTCCGGCGCCGGCCCCTTCACCATCATGCGCGTGCACATGCTCGGCAACGTATTGGGGCCGATCTTCGTTTACGCCACCGGATTGATCTCGGTGTCGATGATCCTGGCAGCGGGCCTTTCATTCCTCGGCCTGGGTACAAAACCGCCGGAGCCGGAATGGGGTTTGATGCTCAACACCTTGCGCACCGCGATCTATATCAATCCATGGGTGGCGGCATTGCCAGGCGTCATGATCTTCGCGGTGTCGATCTGCTTCAACCTGCTCAGCGATGGCATGCGCAGCGCCATGGACATCCGGAATTGATCCCATGAACCAGACAGCTGCCTCAGTCGATATGCTTGAGCCGGTCGAGGATCGCGGCGGCGCCGCGCAACCGCTGCTGCAGGTCGACGGCCTGACAAAACATTTCCCGGTGCGCGGCGACCTCTTCAGCAAGCGCAAGACGGTGCGCGCGGTGGATGACGTGTCGTTCTCGATCGCCAAGGGCGAAACGGTCGGGATCGTCGGCGAGTCCGGCTGCGGCAAGTCGACCACCGCGCGGTTATTAATGCACCTGATGAAGCGTGATGCCGGGGATATTATCTATGACGGCCTGCAGGTCGGGCGCGCTTTGTCGCTTCGCGAGCTTCGCCGCTGCATGCAGATGGTATTTCAGGACAGCTATGCTTCGCTCAATCCGCGCCTGACGATAGAGGAATCGATCGCGTTCGGCCCGAAAGTCCACGGCATGGCCGATACGGCTGCGCGCATGCTGGCGCGCGAGCTGCTCGGCAAAGTGGGCCTGCGGCCGGAAATCTTTGCCAATCGCTATCCGCACGAGATTTCCGGCGGCCAGCGTCAGCGCGTCAATATTGCGCGCGCGCTGGCCTTGTCGCCGCGGCTGGTGATTTTAGACGAGGCAGTATCGGCGCTGGACAAGTCGGTCGAAGCGCAGGTGCTCAACCTGCTGGTCGATCTCAAGCGCGAGTTCGGGCTGACCTATCTGTTCATCAGTCACGACCTCAACATCGTCCGCTACATTTCCGACCGCGTACTGGTGATGTATCTCGGCGAAGTGGTCGAGCTCGGTCCGGTCGATCGGGTGTGGGACGCGCCGGCGCATCCCTATACGCGGGCGCTGCTGGCGGCGATGCCATCTTCCGATCCGGACAACCGGACAGAGACGCCGCCGATATCGGGCGATCCGCCCAATCCGATCGACCCGCCCTCGGGTTGCCGGTTTCACACCCGATGTCCGTTCGCGGAGCCGCTCTGCGCAAATGCGACGCCAAAACTTACCGCCATCGATAGAATGGGTCATGAGGCGGCGTGCTATATGGCAATACCGGGCTCGGGCCACAGCCTCGCGCCGGTAAAGGGAGCGGACGCGGCATGACGAGACCTACGGCGAAAGAGATCAAGGCGAGTGCTGACATTGCCGGCGTGCCCGTGAGCAGTGAGGTTGCAGAGCGTATCGCCAACTCAATTGGCCCGGCGTTCGAAGGGTTTGCAGCGGTCGCCGGCACGCTGCCGTTCGATCTGGAACCCGCGACGTTTATCGTCGTCCAACAGGTACCAAGACCGCCAATAAAAAGGCTGCGCAATGAACACTGAGCCGGCCTTGATGTCGCTGACGTCTGTCGCAAAGGCGATCGCGGAAAAGCGCATCTCCTCGCGCGAGGCAACGCAATCCTGTCTCGACAGGATCGCCCAGTGGCAGCCCCGCCTCAATGCGTTCATGGCGATCGAAGCGGAGGCGGCGCTGGCGGCGGCCGATGCGGCCGACGCCGCGCTGGCGAAAGGCAACCAGCGCGGCGTCCTGCACGGCGTGCCGCTGGCGCACAAGGACATGTATTACGACGCCGGCAAGGTGGTCACCTGCGGCTCGAAAATCCGGCGCGATTTCGTCGCCACCACCACTTCGACCGCCCTGCAGCGGCTGAAGGATGCCGGCTCGATCCGGCTGGGATCGCTGCAGATGGCCGAATTCGCCTATGGACCGACCGGCCACAACTCCCATTACGGACCGGTGCATAATCCCTGGGCCATCGATCATATCACCGGTGGGTCGTCATCGGGATCGGGCTCGGCGGTCGCGGCAAGGCTGACGTTTGCGGCGTTGGGCTCGGATACCGGCGGCTCGATCCGGATGCCCGCGCATTTCTGTGGCGTGACCGGATTGAAAACGACCTATGGCCGGATCAGCCGTGCCGGTGCAATGCCACTGTCGCAGTCGCTCGACACCATCGGGCCGCTGGCGCGCACGGTCGAGGATTGCGCGTTGCTGCTGGGACTGATGGCGGGCGCGGACCCGGAAGACCCCACCGCGATCGCCGGGCCGGTGCCGGATTACATGGCGGCGGCGCGGGAGCCGATCAAGGGTCTCACGATCGGCGTGCCGACCGCTTTTTATGTTGACGATCTCGATCCGGAGGTGGCGCGTATTCTCGACGAAACCGTTGCGGTGTTGAAGCGCGAGGGCGCTGATATCGTTCAGGTCGAATTGCCGGACCAGCGCCAGCTCACCGCGGCGTGTCAGCTGGTTCTCGCCGTCGAAGCGGCTGCGTTTCACAAGCGCTGGCTGATCGAGCGCCCGCAGGATTACGGGCCGCAGGTTCTGATGCGGTTGCAGAACGGGCTTGCAATCCCCGGCGTGACCTATCTCGAAACGATGCGCTGGCGCGGCCCGGCGCTAGCAGCGCACCTCGCCGCCGTCGCTAGTGTCGATGCCGTGATCGCGCCGGTGGCGCCGGTCGCGGCTCCGACCATTGCCGAGAGCGATGTCGGCAACAGCCCCGACGCCGAATCCGTGATCCAGCGGCTGACGCGGTTCACCCGGCCGATCAACTATCTCGGCTTGCCGTCGCTTTCGATCCCCGCAGGTTTCACCCGCGGCGGCCTTCCGGTTGGGATGCAGCTGACCGGCGGTGCGTTCGACGAAGCCATGCTGCTGCGGATCGGCGCTGCGTTGCAGCGGGTCACCGATTTTCACGAAAGGGTGCCGAAATCAGCATGACCCATCTCGTCGAGATACGAAACCTCAACGTTCGCTTCACCGGCGATCGCACCGTCTACGCCGTGAACGATCTCAGCCTTGTGCTCGGCGACGGCGAAGTGCTCGGCCTGCTCGGCGAGTCCGGTTCCGGCAAGAGCGTCACCTTGCGCGCGCTGATGCGGCTATTGCCGAAGAAGCGGACGCAAATCTCGGGGAGCGTTCGGGTTCTGGGCCGCGACGTGCTGGCGCTCGATGACGAGGAACTGTCGGCGTTCCGCGGCCAGACCGTCTCGATGATCTTTCAGGAGCCGGCGCTCGCACTCGATCCGGTCTACACCATCGGCCAGCAGATTTCGGAAACCGTGGTGCGCCACGAAGGCAAGAGCCAGACCGAGGCGCGGTCGCGCGCGCTGGAAATGCTGGAAGTGGTGCGCATTCCCTCGGCTAAACGCCGGCTCGATGCCTACCCGCACGAAATGTCCGGCGGCATGCGGCAGCGCGCCATGATCGCGTTGGCGCTGGCCTGCAAGCCTAAAATCCTTCTCGCCGACGAGCCGACCACGGCGCTCGATGCCACCGTGCAAATTCAAATCCTGCTGCTGCTGCGCGAGCTGCAGCGCGAGTTCGGCATGTCCGTCATCTTCGTCACCCACGATATCGGCGTCGCCATCGAAATCTGCGACCGTGTTGCCGTGATGTATGCGGGCCAGATCGTCGAGCGGGGCACGTTAAGCCAGATTGTGCGTTCACCCATGCATCCCTATGCGCGCGGGTTGCTGGCCTCCACCGTCCACGGCGCCAAGCGAGGCCAGCGGCTGGAAACGATCCCGGGAACGCCGCCCTCGCTCGACAGGGCGCCGAGCAATTGCTCGTTTGCGCCCCGCTGCGCCTTCGCGGAAGCCCGCTGTATAGAGCAGCTGCCGCCCAACGTGAAGGTAGGACCGGACCGGACCGCAAGGTGCATCCTGGCCGAACGTGCTGAAGTCGCTGCCGCGACGTAGCCACGGTAAAAGCAAATGCGTCAGCCGCCGAGGCCCGGGTCGGCCCAGCGTTCGATCTGGGAAGGCGCAACAATCTGCCTGGGTTGGTGCGGATTAAGCGTGCCGGCGCTCGCCGACCAGCCTTTCGCCAGAATCTGCATGGCGAACAATTTCGCGTCGACCTCGGATTTGAACGTCCGGGTTGATCGGACCGCGCGGGTGCCGCCGTCGTCCGGTTTCAAAGGCTTTTTCGGCTCAAAGGCCACATACCAGATATCGGGGTGTGCCATTGGTGCATAACGCCGGGGCCGAATGAAAGTTTCGTCCGTCAATGCCGAAGCTTCGGCTCATTGCGCAAAGCGGCAAGTCAGAACCACGAGTTCCTCCAGATTGGAATAGTCACATCGGGTGATTATGGATAGGCTTGAACGCGGCGCGGAGAAATGCCGCGTGCGAACAGGGGGGAACTTCAGATGCAGCTGTCCAATGAAAGCCTTCTCGTTATTTTATTCGTCGGCCTGGTTGCAGGCTGGCTGGCCGGGAAGATCGTGCGCGGCACCGGCTTCGGGATCATTGGCGATATTCTCGTCGGCATCGCGGGCGCGCTGGTCGCCAGTCTGTTGTTTCCAAAGCTCGGCATTGCCATCGGCAGCGGCCTCGTGCGGGAGATCATCTATTCCGCGATCGGCGCTATCATACTCTTGCTGATCGTAGGCCTCATTCGAGGCCGGGGTCGTTGGTGAGATCGGCAAAGCCCGAACTTGTTGCTAACGAGCGCGGTCGACGGCATCCACAATCCATCGCCGGAGCGCGGCAATTCGGCGGTCACGCGCCTGCTCGGTGCGCGACACCAGATAAATCGTCTCGGTGGGACTGCTGTCGACATCAAAGGGAGCGACCAGCTTCTTGCCGAATCCTGGCCGCGCCTTGATCAGAGGTGCCATGGCGAGCGTGACGCCAAGGCCCTGCTCCGCGGCCTCCAACATCGCCGGGACGCTATCGAGCCAAAGCTGACCGCGCGGGGTCATTTCCGCAATCCCGGCCTGCTTGAGCCAGAGCGGCCAGGCGCGCGGCTGTGACGTCAGGTGGATCAGGACCTGGCGGGACAAATCTTCGGGCCTGCGCAGGCCGCCTTTGATCAGCGCAGGCGCGCAGACCGGCAAGCCTCTGACCTCGATCAACGGCTCGAATTTGAGGCCGGTCGAATGCTCGCGGCCATAGCGGATCGCGACATCGATGGGTGAGCTGTTGAAATCGGCATATTGATGGGTCGCTTCGACGCGCAACGTCGTTGCGGGATTGCGCCGTTTGAAATCCGCCAGCGCGGGGATCAGCACCGTGCTGGTGAAGAAGGGCAGTGCGCTGATCCAAAGCTCGCCGCTGCCGTCGCGCCGATGCCGCAGCATCTCGCGGCCGGCTTCCTGCAGCGCTGCCAGCGCGCTTGAGACTTTCGCAAGATAGCGCTCGCCGTCCGCAGTCAACCGCACCGAGCGGGCGCCGCGAACAAAAAGCTTCACGCCAAATAGCGTCTCTAACCCACGAATTTGATGGCTGATCGCCGACGGGCTGAGCGCCAGGTCGCGCGCGGCGCGGCGGAAGCTCAACTGCGAAGCGGCGCGCTCGAAGGCGAGCAGCGCCGTCAGCGGAGGGATGGCCCGCAGCGGCAAGTCCGGCATGGTGGAATGGTGAATATTACTCATCCCAGGTGATGAAATACCGTTTGTTATGGGAATTCCTATCATTCATTTTGTACCAGCACCCAATATTTCTCACCTGAGGAGATTGCCTTGGCAATTTTCGAACCGCTTGCCGCTCCAAATTGCTGGCAGCCCTCGGCCCTGGCTGCAGGGCCATTCGCGGGACTGCAGGGCGGGGCGGTCGCGAGCCTGCTGACGGCCGAAGTGGAAGCCCTGGCCGAAGAACGAAAATGGGGCACGGCAGTCTCGGCTACGGCGTGGTTCCTGCGGCCGACGCCGATGGCAAGCTTGCGAACCCAGCTTGCCGTTCTGACCGAAGGCGGCCGCGTCAGCGTCATCGACAACACGCTGTGGCCCGACGGTGAAGAAGAGCCTTGCACCACCGTGCGGGTGACGCTGTCGCGCGAGCGCGCGGTCGGCTTGCCGGGATCTGTCGACACACTTGGCGATGCGCTCGACCCGGCCCGGTTTCCTGTGCGAACCCCGCAGGCCGGCCATGGCCGCCAATGGTTCATGGACGCCATGGAGGCGCGCGTGGGCGATGACGTCGCCTGGTTTCGCCTCAACCATCGCATCATCGATGGCGCCGGCCCGCTGTCTTCGGTGCTTGGTCCGGCGGATTGGACCCATGGCATTGCGCGCCCATTCCAGAATGTCGTTGCGGATCCCAATCCCAACCTGACGGTCCAACTGTTCAGGCAGCCGCTCGGCGAGTGGGTTGGCATTCGCGCGCAAACCCGCTGGCAACCTGCCACCGGGGTTGGAATCGGAAGCGGTACATTGCTCGACGTGCGCGGTGAGATCGGCCGTGTCTCGATGTCCGTCGTCCTGGTGCCGTTTCCGAAGCCCGCGGCGGCGGCAAACTAGCCGCTGCGGCGGTTCCTGTTCCAGTTCGACCGCCTCCCGGCCGTGCCACGCTTGCTCGCCTGCGTTCCATGGCAGGCCCGCGGTGCCTGTCCTGCCGCTGCCGGGCTTGGTTCCATTTTCCGCATACAGACGAGGGTGGCGGGCCGCGGAGGGCGTTTAGGTTAACGTCACCTCAATGGACGCTAGCTATAAAAATCGGTAAGATGCGACCTCGCGTACCTTCGTATATCAGGGGGGCGCCCACCTTCGCGAAGAGATCAGGATTGATGGCAGCCGTTCCCGGTGTCCGGCGTTCCGAACTCGGTGATGCGCTGCGCGCCTGCCGCAGTGCGTTCATTGGCGTCGGCGCCATGAGTTGCATGATCAACCTGCTCTATCTGACCGG
>VAZH01000508.1 GCA_005884465.1 Alphaproteobacteria bacterium
TCTCGCATCTCGGCGCCTTGTCTTCCAAGTAACGATGCCTCATGCGAATTATTACGATCCCGCCAATCACGAAGCGGCGAGCAAAATTGTCGGTCAAGGAAATCTTTCGGCTAAATGTTCTGCAGGCGAACCGAAGTCTTCCTGGTCGAAGCCGGCCAACTCTGATGGACTTCCTTTAGCTGATCCGGTTCAATAGGGGAGGCCAACGACGCCCGCCTTGCGAGAGAAAATGATGAAGAAGCTTTTACTTGCAATTCTCCTGATGTCATCGCCCGCCTGGGCGCAAACGAAACCGTTACCCAAGGGCGCGACCGCGCGAATCGACAATTGCGCGCCGATCGGCCGGACCGAAGACGGCAAGCTGGTCTATTCGATGAAGTGCGAGCATTTGCCGGCCCCGCCGCCAGCCCCGCCGCAGGCTGAAACCAGGGAGGTGCCGGCTCCGGAGCCGGAGGTGCAACGCAGCGGGATCTTCGGCTGGTCCTATGAGAGAAAGAGACCGGGCGAGTAGCAACGGCCTTCTGAAGGCGACTACGCTTTACCCGGCGGGCCGCGCGCGATCGCCCTTTGCCGGGAGCGGCAAAAGACCTAAAATTGTCCCTGCGCAGGAATGGTCCTTGCTTCGGGCCGCTTCGGCTGCAATCTATTTCGCCGAAGCCCCCCTTCGTTGGGCATCACGGGTATCATGAATGAGCCAACTCATTATCCACGCCGGCGACTTCACTTTCCCGGCCCGTTTTGAGGAACAGCTGGCGCCCAAGACCTGCGCGGCCTTTCGCAAGGTGATGCCGTTCGAGAGCCAGGCTATCCATGTGCGCTGGAGCGGCGAGGGGGTCTGGATGCCGCTCGGCGATCTCGATTTCGGCGTCTCTTACGAGAACCACACCAGCTATCCCGCGCCGGGCCAGATCATCCTGTATCCCGGTGGCATCAGCGAAACCGAGATTCTGCTGGCCTATGGCGGCGTGCACTTCGCCAGCAAGATGGGGCAGCTCGCGGGCAATCACTTCATCACGCTGACCTCAGGCCTGGAGAATTTGCCCGAGCTGGGCAAGACTGTGCTGTGGAAGGGTGCGCAGAGAGTCCGCTTCGAGGCCGCGTAAATGGCTGGAGCCAGATACCCCCGCGATCTCCATGGTTACGGCCGCAACCCGCCCGATCCGGGCTGGCCCGGCGGTGCGCGTATCGCCGTGCAGTTCGTGGTCAATTTCGAAGAGGGCGGCGAAAACAACATTTTGCATGGCGACGGCGCATCGGAAGCGTTCCTGTCGGACGTGTTGGGTGCAAAGCCATGGCCCGGACAGCGCCACGCCAATATCGAATCGATGTTCGAATATGGCTCCCGCGCCGGCTTCTGGCGATTATGGCGGATTTTCACCGAGCGCAAGCTGCCGACGACCGTGTTTGGTGTCGCGACCGCGTTGAAACGAAATCCGCAAGTTGTCGCCGCCATGAAGGAAGCCGGCTGGGACATCGCCAGCCACAGTCTGAGGTGGGTCGAGCACAAGGACATGTCGGAGGCCGAAGAGCGCGCCGAGATCGCCGACGCGATCCGCATCCATACCGAAGTTACCGGACAGCGTCCGCTCGGCTGGTACACCGGGCGCACATCGATCAATACGGTGAAGCTGGTGATGGAAGCCGGCGGCTTCCTGTATTCCTGCGACTCCTACGCCGACGAGCTGCCGTACTGGATCAAGGGACCGGCGGGGCCGCATTTGATCATTCCCTACAGCCTCGATGCCAACGACATGCGTTTTGTCAATGCGCAGGGGTTCGGCGGCGGCGACCAGTTCTTCGCGTATTTGAAGGACAGCTTTGACGTTCTGTATGCCGAAGGCGAAACCTCGCCGAAGATGATGTCGGTGGGCCTGCACTGCCGCGTGGTGGGCCGGCCGGGCCGCGCGGCTTCCTTGATGCGGTTTCTCGACTACGTCATGAGCCATGAAAAGGTCTGGGTGCCGACGCGTCTTCAGATCGCGCAGCACTGGCACGCCAATCTTTCTCATCTCGCCGCCAACGCGTTCGATATCGGACAATGAGGGCGAAATGCCGCGAACGACGATCTCCGACTTCAACGCATACAGCAGAGAGGACTTCGTCGCCGCGCTCGCGAATATTTTCGAATACTCGCCATGGATTGCCGAGCATGCCGCGTCCGCGCGGCCGTTCGCCGGCGCGCACCAGTTGTTTAATGCGATGAAGGCCGCGGTCGACCGTGCGCCTCCCGAACTGCGCCTGGCATTGATCAAGGCGCATCCCGATCTCGCCAACAAGACCCAGCGCGCCGCCGGCCTCACCGCGGAATCCAGCGCCGAACAGAACAGCGTCGGCCTCGGTCAATTGTCGGACGCCGAATATGTGGCATTCGAGCGCGTCAACAACGCCTACCGCGCCAAGTTCGGCTTTCCCTACATCGTCTGCGTCCGTCGCCACACCAGGGACTCCATCCTGCGCGATTTCGAACGCCGCCTGCCGAACGACGCAAAGACCGAGATGCAGACGTCGATCGGGGAAATCTGCCGGATCGCGGCGTTGCGGATCGATCAGCTGGTGTCGTCGGAAGACCGACTCCAGGTGCACGGCCGGCTGTCGACGCATGTGCTGGATACCCATAGCGGCAAGCCGGCGGCGGGAGTTGCGGTCGAACTGGTCGAACTATCCGAGCTCGGCGCAAGCCGCGTGGTAACGCGGACCGTCACCAACGCGGATGGCCGGACCGATCGGCCGTTGATCGGCGGCCGGCCGGTGCCGATCGGCCGTTATGAGTTAACCTTCAGCGTCGGAGATTACTTTGCCGCACGGCAGGTGGCGACGTCGGATCCGCCGTTTCTCGATCGCATCCCGTTACGCTTTTCGGTGAGCGAGCCCGAAGGCCATCTGCACGTGCCGCTTTTGGTAACGCCTTGGGGCTACACGACCTATCGGGGGAGTTGAGGTGCTCTCCTCATGGTGAGGAGCGCGCTTCTTGCGCGCGCCTCGAACCATGAGGCCACCGTGCGCGCCCATCCTTCGAGACGCGGCAAAGACGCCGCTCCTCAGGATGAGGGCAGGTCATGCTTCAAACGTGCTGCGCCGATGACGCAACCGCGGCGGCATCCGCTTCTGCGGCAGCTTTGCCGCCGATGCCGTTGAAGAACGCGTTCAGCATGACCGCCACGAGGGCGCAGAGCAGGATTCCGGATTCCAGCAGCGGCTGCAGATCGTGCGGCAGGTTGCGAAAGAAATTCGGTGCGGCGAGCGGAATCATGCCGAAGCCGACCGCGATCGCGACCACGAACAGGTTATAGCGGTTGCCCTTGA
>VAZH01000468.1 GCA_005884465.1 Alphaproteobacteria bacterium
ATAGGCGTCGATTTCGGCGAGCAGCCTTACTTTTGACTCGAAGCCCGGGGCATCGAGCGGATTTTCGTCGCCATAGAGCCGCACATTGGTATGAGCGGGGGCGGCTGCGAAATTCCCGCTATAGCCGCCGCGCACCGCTGCGACAGCATCGGCGGCGCGGATCAGCGCCGGCAACGAAACGTCTGAGGAGTGCGCGTAGCCAACCGCGTCGTCCTTCACGGCGCGCAGCCCGAACCCTTGCGAGGTGTCGTAGGTCGCCTGCTTCAGCCGGCCATTGTCGAACATCAACGCTTCGGTCTGGGCATATTCCAGGAACAACTCGCCGTCGTCGGCGCCCTCCAGCCCGCGCGCGACGTGATGGCGCACGGAATCGCGGTCGAGATTGGCGCGGTC
>VAZH01000469.1 GCA_005884465.1 Alphaproteobacteria bacterium
AGGGTCTGCCCGGAGTTCATGCAGCGAGGCAGAATGTCTCACGGCAACTTGTCATACCCCTCGCCAAGCCCGTTCAAACTCAGCGGGAATCCGATGCCCTCTTCGGGGGTCTCGAAAATGATGAAGGTCGCGGTCTTGGCGGTGCGCAGCTGGCCGAGCAGCTTGTCGTCCATCACGACCTCGGCAACGCAGCCATTGGGCAGGCACCTGACAAAACCGGCGCGGCCGACATCCTGATTGTCGAGTTTCAGGCCAAGCCCCGACGGCAGCAGCACGCCCAGGGGCGCCACCACCCGCATCAGCTTGCTCTTCTGGTCGGCGGTTTTCAGCACGATGACAGTAAGGCCGGCATTGGAGCGGTCTTCCGCCACCACGCTCTGGATCAGGGCGCATTGCTCGCCCTGCGCCCCCGGCGGGGTATCGCAGCGGATCTGCCAGTCGCCATGGACCGAGCGCACCGCTCCTTGCGCGCTGGCGGAAGCGGTCAGGCCGAACAGGAACGCGACGGCAAGAATGCCGCCCACGAATTGGACAGCAAATGGCTTGCCTCGCCCTGCGTTACGCGCCCTTTGCTTCGAAGGCCCCATCCGGGTTGATCCCTTGATATTCCTTACGCTGTCGGCAGAACCACGGACTGATACGGCAATCACGGCACCTTGAGGGCGGCCCCAGGCCCCGCCCTGCGCCGGATGGCTGCTCCGTAGCTAGCGAATCAGGCTCCTGTGGAGCACCCCATCTGTGCCTACATCGGGCAATCCGCCTGTCAAGCGGCGTCGGAATGCAAAAGTGGCGCTTTTGCCTGATTTTTCGGGAAAATGCGACGTCATGAGAATACCCGATGACGCATCGCTGCGCGCGCTACTACTGCATTGCGACAGGCTGGGAATTATGGTTTGAGAGGCTGGATTTCGACGCGTTCTAGCGATCTGGCCCAAGTACTCCTAAGGTACATCCCGAGGCCGTTTGTCAGGGGGCGGATCGTGCAGCATTTCTAAGTCATCGGCGGAAATGCGTTGGGGTTTTATCAAGGGAGCGCGAGCGGCATGAAGATGTCGAAGGGCCAAATGGGCCGGCGGTTGCTGGGATTTGCGGTGGCAGGCGTTGCGCTGCTGGCCGGCGGGGCGGCTTTCGCCGAATTGGGGCAGCCCGCGCCGTGGGAATACACGCTGCAGGAATCGGCCTCGCCGGTGATGGACAACATCATCTGGTTCCATAACTTCCTGCTCTGGCTCATCACCATCATCACGCTGTTCGTTCTGGGGCTTTTGATCGCGGTCGTCGTGAAGTTCAACGCGCGATCCAACCCGATCCCCTCCCGGACCACTCACAATACCCTGATCGAAGTGGCTTGGACCCTGTTTCCGGTGCTGATCCTGGTCGCCATCGCGGTGCCGTCGTTCCGGCTGTTGTTTCAGGAGCTCGACATTCCCAAAGCCGATCTGACCATCAAGGTGACCGGCAAGCAGTGGTATTGGAGCTACGGCTATCCCGATAACGGCAAGTTCGAATTCGATTCGCTTCTGGCCCAGGACAAGAAGCCCCGGCTGCTTGGCGTCGACAACGAGATGGTCGTGCCGATCAACAAGGTGGTGCGGATTCAGACCACCGGCGCCGACGTCATTCATTCCTTCGCGGTGCCGGCGTTCGGCATCAAGATCGACTCGGTCCCCGGCCGCCTCAACGAAACCTGGTTCAAGGCCACCAAGCTCGGCATGTTCTACGGCCAGTGTTCCGAATTGTGCGGCAAGGATCACGCCTTCATGCCGATCGCGGTGCGGGTGGTGAACGATCAGGAATTCGCGGCCTGGGTAGAAGGGGCGAAGAAGAAATTTGCGACCAACCCGGCGAATTCTTTCGCTTCAACGGGCGCAGCGGCGCAATAAGCCAAAAAGCTTCAGGCGCTGCTACAAGACGAGGGCGACGGGACCGCAAGGTCCGCAAAGGACTGCAAGGCAGGATTTGAAAATGGCAACAGCGACACCGGCTCATACCGATCACGCCCACGCGCATGACGATCACGCGCACGACCATCCGACCGGCTGGCGACGCTTCGTCTATTCGACCAACCACAA
>VAZH01000029.1 GCA_005884465.1 Alphaproteobacteria bacterium
AAACCTTGCTCAAGCTGAAACAGGAGGGCCGCACCCGCGCCATCGGCGTCGCCAATTTCAATCTCGCGCTCTTGAAGACCGCGGTCGAAGAGATCAAGGCTCCGATCGCTTGCAACCAGGTCGAATACCATGTGATGCTCGATCAGACCAAGGTAGCCAAATATCTTGCGGCGAAATCGATTCCGCTGGTTGCTTACGCGCCGCTGGCGCAGGGCCGCGCCGCCTCCGATGAAACGCTGATTTCAATCGGCCGCAAGCATGGCGCCAGCGCGGCGCAGGTGGCGCTGAAGTGGCTGCTTGATCAGGATAGCGTCGCCGCGATCCCGAAGACGTCGCGCGCAGAAAGCCAGCGGGCCAATCTCGACGCGCTGAAACTAAAGCTCGACGATGAGGACAGGAAGGCCATCGCGGCGCTGCCGAAAGACAAGCGCTTTGTGAACCCCGGTTTCGCGCCCGGGTGGGATTAGAGGGGACGATACGTCATCCCTGCATAACGGCTTCGCCGTTGATAAATCCGTCATTGCTAGCCAACGGGTCGCGCGAATGCGCCCCCGATGACAGGCTCCGCGAAGCAATCCATTGCCGGAGCATAAAGAGAGAGTGGATTGCTTCGTCGCTTCGCTCCTCGCAATGGCGACAGAATACGATCTCGTTCCATCGGCTGCATTTCTCACCGGCCCCTCAGGATGGCCGGGTATGCGTGCGCAAGAAAATGGCCCCTTGCGGGGCCATTTCCGTGTCGTGCTCAGTAGGCGTGATGACGCTTCTTGATAATCACCACCTTGTCGGCGCGATGATGGCGCCAGCCTCGGTGCAAGCCGAAGTCCCGATGTTCGCGGAACTCGGCGCGCGCACCCATGTGATGATGATGGGCGCCGCGCTTGATCACGACGGTCTCAGCGCTTGCAATTGACGGCGCTGCGACAGCAATCGCGCCAACGGCGGCAAGAATGTATCCAAGCTTCTTCATGTTCGCTCCTCCATTGAATGGGGATTAAACATGGAATTCCGGGGAACGTTCCCGCGGAACTGCGGAACAATTCTGAACGGCTATTCAGCTTGATTTAGCGCGTGCAAAATCGGCGCTGCATTTGTGCTGCGGCGGAGTAGGGTTGCCGTTGGCGGCGAATTTGCCGTCCCTGATGGTGTATTCGCCCTTCTGGTTGCGATTGTACATCGCACGAATGGTGCCGTCGGGCTGCATGACAAGGCCGTATTCGCGGGTTTGTTTGAGGCTCGGGAAAAAGACGCGCAAGTTCAGCATGCCATCGCTGGAAACCTCGGCGGCGATGACTTCGCTTTCATCCGTGCTGTCGCCGAAGTTGCGCCGGTGCAGAACCCGGCCGCCTGACGCAGTGACATAGGCAAGCACCGTGCCTTTGTTCCTGTCGGGCGGAAGCGAGCAGTCCAGCGACCAGGGTCCGATCAATCCCCATCTGCGCGCAGTCTGGGCCACCGTTTCCGCTGATACGTCGAGCGTGAGCGTCAGCGAAAAAAGGATGGCGAGCGTCAATCGACCAAAATGCTTGTTCAAGATTCGCGCTCCGCTTCCGCCGGGTGACCGGATCGAAGCTTAGCATCTCGATGTGGGCGCGCAATGCGTCGGCAGTGACCAACGGCGGCTTGCACTATCCGTCATACTGGTAGCGCCTGACGGCCTCTTCGTCCCACTCCACGCCCGCGCCGGGCCGGTTCGGGATCATCAGGAAGCCGTCCTTGAGTTCAAATGGCGCGGCGAGGATGGGATCGGCCCAATCCTGCCATTCCAACCAATGCGCGGTTTCCGTGACGCGCATCAGGTGCGCCGAGAATTCGGGATAGAGGTGCGTCGACATCTCGACGCCTGCGGCGCCGGCTATCGCAGATGCGCGCATCCAGCCCGTCACGCCACCGATACGCATCAGATCGGGCATGACATAATCTCCGGCACTCATTGAGAGGGCCTGATGCAATGCGCGGGGCCCGTAGAAATTCTCCCCGAGTTGCACGGGTGTCGTCAACTCCCTGGTCAGCTGAGCGTAGCCTGCGAGATTGTCATAAATAATTGGTTCCTCGAACCAGTAGAGGCCTTGCCTGTCGAGCGCGTGACAGCGGTGCAGTGCATCGCCGAGACTGAGGCCCTGATTGAAATCTACCATCAGCTTGATATCCGCGCCGGCCGCGCTGCGCACCGCCTCTATCGCCGCGAGGTCGTCAGCCAATCTGTCGCGGCCCAAGCGCAGCTTGAGCGCCTTGAAACCGCCTTCGGCGACAAGCGCTCGAGCGTCGTCGCCCAAACCGGCTACCTCGGTAAGCCACAGGCCATTGCTGTTGTAGGCCGGCACCGGACCGGTCGAGCCGCCCAACAAGACGGCGAGCGGCATGCCGGCCGCCTTCGCCATGGCGTCCCATGCCGCCATATCGAGCCCGGCTACGGCGATCATCGATACGCCTTCGTGGCCGATCAGGTTAAGCGCTCGGCGCCCGTTCTGGAAATCCTCGATCGGCCGGATGGCGTGGCCCTTGCGCTGCTCGGCAAGGTCGTGGATCGCGGGCATGATGTAGCGCGCCGCATGCTTCAGATAAGGTTCGAGATAGCTGCGACCGACAACACCTTGCTCGGTTGCGAGCTCGATGAGAATCATCGGCCATTGATCGAACAGACCGACCTTGGAGACGATCGGCCTGCGAAGCGGCACCAGGACCGACCGGGCGGTCACGGACCGGAAAGTGAGTTTCTCGAAATTCACCGAATCCTCCCACCACCGGCACAGCGGCGACCTTGCTAATATCCAGATGGAATTTTTAGGCGCGAACCTGTTTCTCCACATTGGCGATCCGCGACGGCACGCCGAATTCCCTGCGGCACACCTCGGCGAGCACGGCGACGCCCTCGCGGATTTGCTCGCGAGATGGACTGGCGAAGCACAGCCGCAACCGGCTGCCGGCGTAGGCCTTGTCGGTGGACCATTCCGGTCCCGGATTGATCGCGACGCCGGCGGCCAGCGCGGCTTGATAGAGCTTTAGCGTATCGACATTGTCCGGCAGCTTCACCCACAGGAAGATGCCGCCTTTGGGATCGCGAAACTCCGCGGCGGTGCCGAACTGCTCGTCGAGCGCCTCCATCAGCGTGTCGAGCTTGGCGCGCAGGCCGCGCGTCAGCTTCGGCACGTGCGAGGTGAAATGCGGCGCACAATATTCCGCGAGCACCATCTGCTCGAGTGCGCCGGAGCCGGCGTCGGTTTTCAGCGCCAGCATTCGCGACAGCATCTCCCAGGGTGCTACGATGTAGCCGACCCGTAGCGCCGGCGCGATCGATTTTGAAAATGAGCCGATGTGGATGACGCCGCGGTTCCTGCCCATCGCATAGAGCGCGGGCGGCCGTTTGCCGTCCCAGATCAGATCGGCATAGCAATCGTCCTCGAAGATCGGCACGCCATATTGCGCTGCGAGCTTCAGGAGCTCGGCGCGGCGCGCCTCCGGCATGATGGTGCCGGTCGGGTTCTGCACGGTCGGGATGGTGTAGATGTATTTCGGCGTGACGCCGTGGCGCTTGAGGTCGGCGAGCGCGGCCGCCAGCGCGTCCATCCGCATCCCCTCCTGGTCAAGCGGGATGCCGACCGCGTTGACGCCAAGCCGGGTCAGTCGGTTCAGCGCGCCCTGATAGGTCTCCCGCTCGACAATAACGGTGTCGCCGCGCGCCAGCAGCGTCGCGTTGACGAGGTCGAGCGCCTGCAGCGAGCCGGAGACGATCAGGATATCGTCGGCGACGCAGTCGATGCCGGCATCGCGCTTGAGCTTTGCCGTCAGAAATTCGCGAAGCGGACGGTAGCCGTGCGGACCGCTGGCAAGCCCATAGGTGGCGAGCGTCTTGCCCTCGCGTCTGAGAACCGCGTTTGCAGCGTCGATCAGGCCTTCGACCGGGACCTGCTCGGGGTCGTTGTTGCCGCCGACAAAACTGTATTTCGCGAGCCCCGTCCACCTTGCCGCCGGAGCGGGCAATCCCGCCGGGAGCAGTGGCGCGAAGTCGAATGCTGATGTCATGAAGGTTTCCTCTGCTTGTTCTTCTCGTTGAGAGAGCCAGTATCGCGGCTCCCCGGCAGTTTTAGTTTTTGCCGACGACCTTGATCGGCCGGCCCTGGCTGATGAAAGCATAGTGTCCGCTGCCAAGCCCGCCGAGCATCAGCGCCTCGACCACGGGTTCGGCGATCTCGCCGGTGGCTGCCCAGTCGACCACAAAGTTGGCGCCGGTTCCGCCCCGCACGTCCGTGGTGGGGACAAAGACTTCGACGGTCGAGAAGGGTTTTAGGGCGATCGGCGCCTTGAGATAGCTCTCCACCATCTTGCCGCCGGTGTCGAAATAGGCGATCCGTTTCAAGACCAGCGGCCGCGTCTCGGAGGCGTTGTGGATGCTCAGCGTCACCGAGAAATCCGCGCGCGTTTTGCCTTGGCTCATCGAGACGCTGGAATAGGCGGGAACATAGAACGCGCCGGCCACCCCGAGATTTTCCGTTGGAATGCTGGTCAGCGAATTGGCGAAGGTCAGCTCGATGCCGGCGGACGTTTGGGCCCTCGCCGCGGGCCCATAGATGGCCAGCAGGCACAGCAAGGCGGTGCAAAAGAAGCGCCCGACAAGGCTGTGACACATTGCTCGTTTGACCTTCCCTGTGATGTCCTTAGGTTGGCGAATCGAAGATAGCGCCGACCGGCCTTGAGACATGCATGAGCTTATTCGCGACATCACTTTATCTATCCTGTTCGCATGGGTACTGGGGCTTTTAGCTCATTTCTTCCGGCAGCCGCTGATCCTCGCCTACCTTATCGCCGGGTTCCTGATTGGTCCATTCGGCACGGGCTTGGTCAAGTCTCAGGAATCCATCAGTATCATCTCCGAGCTTGGCCTGATCTTCATGCTGTTCATGATCGGGCTGGAAATCGATCTGAAGAAGATCGTGCGCGCCGGCCGGGTGATCCTGTTTGCCGCCGGCGGGCAACTGGTGGGCGGCTGCGTGCTCGGCTTCCTGTTCTTCGTGGGCATCGGGCTCCCGATGGGGGCGGGCGGCTTCGATGCGCTGTATCTCTGCATCGCCTGCGCGCTGAGCAGCACCGTCATCATCGTCAAGGTGCTGTACGAGAAACGCGAGCTCGATACGTTGCCCGGCCGCATCACCCTCGGTGTGCTGGTGCTGCAGGATATCTTCGCCATCCTGTTTCTGGCGGTGCAGCCCAGCCTCGGCAATCTCCAGGTCGGCGTGATCCTGCTGTCGATCGGCCGCGTCGGCGTGCTGGTGGCGACGGCGATGATACTGAGCCGATACGTTTTGCCGCGGTTGTTTCACCAGATTGCGCGCCGCCCGGAACTGATCCTGCTCGGCGCGCTGGCGTGGTGCTTTCTGATCGGCGAGATCGCCGAGAAGCTGCATCTGTCACGTGAAATGGGATCGCTGGTGGCCGGCGTGTCGCTGTCGACATTTCCCTATGCGCTCGACGTCACCGCCAAGGTCACGACGCTGCGCGATTTCTTCATCACGTTGTTCTTCGTCGCCTTGGGCATGACGATCCCGATCCCGAACATGTCGGTGATCGGGCTCGCGCTGATGATCGCGGCATTCGCGGTGGTCAGCCGCGTGGTGACGACGTTCGCGCCTCTTTACCTGATGAAGCAGGGCCTGCGCGCCAGCCTGCTGCCGGCGATCAATCTGGCGCAGATCAGCGAGTTTTCGCTGGTGGTGATTCAAACCGGCGTTGCGGCGGGTCATATCCAGACCCGGACCGCGAGTGCGGCTTCTTTCGCGTTTGTGATCCTGGCGGTGCTGAGCACGTTCGTGATGATGCGCAGCGACCAGATCACGCGGCTTGCCATCGGTCCGCTGAAGCGGATCGGGATTCGCGATCTCGATCACGACCATGCCGCCGAAGCGGGCCACGACGGCGGCCGCGGCGACGCACGCCGGATCGTTATCCTCGGATTTTTCCGGGCGGCGAGCGCCTTGCTGAGCGAGATCGAGCGGCAGAACCCGTTGTTGCTCGATCAGATCAGCGTCGTCGATTTTAATCCGAATGTATTCCGGACGCTGGCGGATCGCGGCCTGCACGTGATTTACGGCGATATCAGCAATGTGGATACGCTGCTCCATGCCGGCGTTGGCAAGGCGGAGATCATCATCCTGAGCGTCCCCGATTCCTTGCTGAAAGGCGCCAACAACGAAAAGCTTGTCCGCCATGTGCGTACGCTCAATCCGACCGCAAAGATCGTCTCCACCGCCGACCTCTTGTCCGATGTCGACGATCTTTACGCGGCCGGCGCCGACTATGTCACGGTGACCCGTCTCAGCGACGCGCATGAGTTATTTACCGTGATCGAGGCCGCCGACGCCGGGCTGCTGGATGACAAGCGCGCCGAGATGGACGTGCGATTGAGCGAACGCAGCGAAGTGCTGCCATAGGGTTTGAGACTACCTTCCCGCGCCGTGGCGCCGGCAAAGCGATGCCCCGCCAGCGGCGTTCTGCCCTGCGTATTGGCGCTGGCGCGAGCGCGCGAGTCCGGCTATTGCTCGCTGCACAGGAGTGAGACCTTAGGAATGGCCGATCCGATCCAGGAAGTTCTGCAAGCCTTCGCCCACGGCGAACTCGTCGTCGTCACCGATGACGACGATCGCGAAGGCGAGGGCGATCTGATCGTGGCGGCGTCGCTCTGCACCGCCGAAAAGATGGCGTTTATCATCCGCCACACCTCCGGCATCGTCTGCGCGCCGATTACCACCGAAGACGCACGCCGGCTGCGGCTCGATCCGATGGTCGCGCACAATGAATCCAGCCACACCACCGCCTTTACGGTGTCGATCGACTACAAGCCCGACGGTGGCACCGGGATTTCCGCCGACGAACGCGCTTCCTGCTGCCGCGCGCTGACCAACCCGAATGCCGGCGCCAACGATTTCGCCCGGCCCGGCCACGTCTTTCCGCTGATCGCGCGCGACGGCGGGGTGCTGCTGCGCTCGGGCCACACCGAGGCCGCGGTCGATCTCTGCAAGCTGAGCGGGCTGCCGCCGGTCGGGGTCATCAGCGAGTTGATGAACGACGACGGCACGGTCATGAAGGGCGAGCAGGTGGCGCGGTTCGCCGTCGCCCACAAGCTCAAGCACGTCACCATCGCCGACATGATCGCCTATCGCCAGGCGCGCGAGAAGCTGATCGAGCGGGTCGCGACCTTCACCACGGAAAGCCCGATCGGGCCGCTGCAGGGTTACGCCTATCGCTCGCCGTTCGATGAGATCGCGCACGTCGCGTTCGTCTACAATGGCGTCGGCGACGGCAAGAACGTGCTGACGCGCTTTCACAAGCCGAATATCGTCAAGGATATCTTCACCGGGCCGAAGCGCATTCAGACCGTGCTCGAACACTTCAAGAAAGCCGGCAGCGGCGTGCTGGTATACTTGCGCGACGGCGCTGCCGGCGTTCCGGTTGAGCCGCTGCCGGAGCAGAGATCCGCCGAAGCCGACCGCAACAGGCAATGGCGCGAGGTCGGCGTCGGCGCCCAGATCCTGCGCGATCTCGGCGTCACCTCGATCCGTCATTTGACGTCATCGGTGCATGACTACAAGGGATTGTCCGGCTTCGGCATCGAGATCGTCTCCAACGAACAGCTTGAAGGTTAGCGCGTAGTCATTCCGGGATGGCTCGAAGAGCCGGACCTCAGATGTGCAACTGCACATCGGGGAATCTCGAAATTAAGTTGGTTGGAGATTCCGGGTTCGCGCGGAGCCTGTCATCGGGCCGCGCTTTGCGCGGACCCGTTGGCGCAGCCCCGCAATGACGGAACAGAGGAACGTGCAATTCAATTGCGCTCCTGCTCATTGCGCTTTAACTTGGTAATTAAATCCGCAGGACAAATCCGAAAGGAATTTCTCATGAGCGTGCGCCCTCAGACCAAGGAAAAACCGTCCCCGGTGAATTTCCAGTGGGACGATCCGTTCATGCTCGACGAGCAGCTCACCGAAGACGAGCGCATGATCCGCGACACCGCGCGCGCTTATGCGCAGGACAAGCTGCTGCCGCGCGTCACCAAGGCCTATCTGGAGGAGAAGGTCGACCGCGACATCTTCCACGAGATGGGCGAACTCGGGCTGATCGGTATTACCTTGCCGGAAGAATATGGCTGCGCCAATGCGAGTTATGTCGCCTATGGCCTGGTGGCGCGCGAGATCGAGCGCGTCGATTCCGGCTATCGCTCGATGAATTCGGTGCAGTCCTCGCTGGTGATGCACCCGATCTATGCCTATGGCGACGAGAACCAGCGCAAGAAATATCTGCCCAAGCTCGCGACCGGCGAATGGGTCGGTTGTTTCGGCCTGACCGAGCCGGACGCCGGCTCCGATCCCGGCGGCATGAAGACCCGCGCCGAGAAGGTGTCGGATGGTTACCGGCTGACCGGCACCAAGATGTGGATTTCCAACGCGCCGATCGCCGACGTCTTCGTGGTGTGGGCGAAATCGGCGGAACATAACAACCAGATCCGCGGCTTCATTCTGGAAAAGGGCATGAAGGGCCTGTCGGCGCCGAAGATCGGCGGCAAGCTCTCGTTGCGCGCATCCGTGACCGGCGAGGTCGTGATGGAAGGGGTGGTGGTGCCGGAGAGCGCGCTATTGCCCAACGTGTCCGGCCTCAAGGGACCGTTCGGCTGCCTTAATCGCGCCCGCTACGGCATTTCCTGGGGCGCGATGGGGGCAGCGGAAGACTGCATGCACCGGGCGCGGCAATACACGCTCGACCGCAAGCAGTTCAAGCGGCCCTTAGCGGCGACGCAATTGGTGCAGAAAAAGCTCGCGGACATGCAGACCGAAATCGCGCTCGGCCTGCAGGCCTCGCTGCGGGTCGGCCGGCTGATGGACGAGGGCAAGATGGCGCCGGAGATGATTTCCATCGTCAAGCGCAACAATTGCGGCAAGGCGCTCGATATCGCGCGTGTGGCCCGCGACATGCACGGCGGCAACGGCATCCAGATCGAATATCATGTGATGCGGCACGCCGCGAACCTGGAAACCGTGAACACCTACGAAGGCACCCACGACGTCCACGCGCTGATCCTGGGACGCGCCATCACCGGCATCCAGGCATTTTCGTAAAGCGCTGCTTTAGGACGCCGGCGTGACCATGAATTCCACTGTCATCGTCCGCGAAAGCGGACGATCCAGTACTCCGAGGCGCCTCGTTTTATCTCTGATGTCAGCGATTACTGGGTACCCCGCTTTCGCGGGGTATGACGGTTGTGAGTGCTTCGGGCACTGTGCAACTCGCTTTGAGTAGGCAATCTCCATGTCCGACAACGATGACATCCCGTTCAACCGCGATTTTCCGCTGCAGCCTGGCGTGGTCGATGATATCAGACCCGGCGTGCGCAGAATTCTCTGCAACAATCCGAGCCCGTTCACCTTCACCGGCACGGTGAGTTACATCGTCGGCCGTGGCAAGGTCGCGATCATCGATCCCGGCCCCGACGACGAGATCCACGCGGCGGCGCTATTGGAGGCCGTGCGCGGCGAAACCGTAACGCATATTCTGGTCACGCACACCCATCGCGACCACTCGCCCAACACCGCGCGGATCAAGGCGGCCACCGGCGCCACCGTCTATGCCGAGGGCCCGCATCGTGCGTCGCGGCCGCGCTATGAGAGCGAAAAAACCTCCTCGGAATCCGGCGCCGATCGCGACTTCAGGCCCGACATCGCGGTGCGCGACGGCGAGACCATCGAGGGTCAGGGGTGGGCGCTGCAGGCCGTGGCGACGCCAGGCCACACCGCCAATCACCTGGCTTTCGCATGGCAGGATCGAAAGATGCTTTTCGTCGGTGATCATGTGATGGGCTGGTCGACCTCGATCGTGGCGCCGCCGGACGGATCGATGACCGACTACATGGCCTCGCTGGAAAGGCTGACGGGGCGGAGTGAGGATCTGTATTTTTCGGGCCACGGACCGGAAATCCCGGACGGCCCGCGCTACGTGCGTTTCCTGATCCGGCATCGTCAGGCCCGCGAAGCCTCGATCCTGCACCGCCTCGCAAAAGGCGAAGCGGACATTCCCACCATGGTTCGCGCGATCTATATCGGCATCGACCCGCGGCTGACGGGTGCCGCAGGCTATTCCGTGCTGGCGCATCTGGAGGACCTGGTCGCACGCGGGATCGTTGCGACCGACGGCGACCCGGTGATCGGCGGGACGTACAGATTGGCGTAGTTGGCCACCGCATTCCGGGATGGCCCGAAGGGCCAGACCCGGAATCTAGAAGTTGTTGCGCGAGATTCCGGCTTCGCGCTGACGCGCGCCCCGGAATGACGTGGGTGTCACTTCTTCACCACCTTGGGCGGAGCCTTGGCCGGCGCTGGCGGCTTCTTCACCGCCGGTTTGGCGTTGTCGACGGCGTTGTTGATGTCATCGATCAGGCTGGTGATGCGCGCGGCGTTGCTGCCGAGATCGCTCTCGAAATAGCGGGACGAGGAGCGGATATCGACGCGCGATCCCTCGCCATCGGGCGTGACGCGGATCGAGACATCCTCGCGGAATCCCATGATCGGCGTCCGCGCCACCGCTTCGATGCGGCCGATGCGGCGCGGCTGCTGCGGAGGGCGCTGGTCGATCACAACCCATTTGCGCTTGGTGACCAGTTGCATCGTGACTTCAAAGGCCCGCTGCACAGGGACCTCGAGTTCGACCGTCTCGACATCGGGATAGGCCCGCCGCTGCTGTTCGGCGGAATACAGTCCGGCATAGA
>VAZH01000470.1 GCA_005884465.1 Alphaproteobacteria bacterium
TGGATCGGAATCTGGAACATGTGCGGCGGGATCAGTTCCTTCATCTTCTCGACCATGGCGCGGCCGCGCCCTTCCGCGCGCTGGCGGTGCACCAGCATCGACAGCGCATCCACCGGTTCGTTGTTGACGAGGATCTGCATCTTGACGAGGTCGGCCGGCTTGTAGTCGGTGAGATGATAGTCGAACGAGGCATAACCCTTTGAAACCGATTTCAGCCGGTCGTAGAAATCGAAAACCACCTCGTTGAGCGGCAACTCGTATTTCACCATGGCGCGATTGCCGACGTAAGTGAGCTCCTTCTGCGCGCCGCGGCGGTCCTGGCACAGCTTCAGCACACTGCCGAGATATTCGTCGGGCGTGAGGATGGTGGCCTCGATCCACGGCTCCTCGATCTCGGCGATCTTCACCACGTCCGGCATATCGATCGGATTGTGAATCTCGATTACCTGCCCGTCGGTCAGGTGCATCTTGTAGATCACCGACGGCGCGGTCGCGATCAAGTTGAGATCGAATTCGCGCTGCAGCCGCTCCTGAATGATCTCGAGATGCAACAGCCCGAGGAAGCCGCAGCGAAAGCCGAAGCCCAACGCCGCCGAGGTTTCCATCTCGAACGAGAAGCTGGCGTCGTTCAGCCGCAGCTTGCCCATCGCCGCGCGCAGGCTTTCGAAATCGTTGGCGTCGACCGGAAACAGGCCGCAGAACACCACGGGGATGGCCGGCTTGAATCCCGGCAGCATCTCGGTCACCGGCTTGCGGTCGTCGGTGATGGTGTCGCCCACCCTGGTGTCGGCCACTTCCTTGATCGCGGCGGTGATAAAGCCGATTTCGCCCGGGCCGAGTTCGTCGCTCTGCTGCATCTTCGGGGTGAAGAAGCCGACGCGCTCGACGTCATAGGCGGCGTTGGTGCCCATCATCCGGATGCGCTGGCCCTTTTTCATCACGCCATCGACAATGCGCACCAGCACCACGACGCCGAGATAGACGTCGTACCAGCTGTCGACCAGAAGCGCCTTCAGCGAGGCGTCAGGGTCGCCCTTCGGCGGCGGCAGCCGGTGAACGATGGCTTCCAGCACATCGTCGATGCCGAGACCGGTCTTTGCGGAAATCATCAACGCATCGGAGGCATCGAGGCCGATCACATCCTCGATCTGCCGCTTGACCTGGTCGGGTTCCGCCGCGGGCAGGTCGATCTTGTTCAGCACCGGCACGATCTCGTGCCCGGCGTCCAGCGCGTGGTAGACATTTGCCAGTGTCTGGGCCTCGACGCCCTGGCTGGCGTCGACGACCAGTAGCGAACCCTCGCAAGCCGCCAGCGACCGTGAAACCTCATAGGCGAAGTCGACGTGGCCGGGGGTGTCGATCAGATTGAGGATGTAGGTCTGGCCGTCCTTGGCCGGATAGGACAGCCGCACGGTCTGCGCCTTGATGGTGATGCCGCGCTCGCGCTCGATATCCATGGAATCGAGCACCTGTTCCTTCATCTCGCGCGCCGCCAATCCGCCGGTGGTCTGGATCAGACGGTCGGCCAGTGTCGATTTGCCATGGTCGATATGCGCAACAATGGCGAAGTTGCGGATGTTGGAGATAGGGATGGATGTCATGGGCGCGAGATAGCACTCGCATCCCGATGCGGCAACCTTAATGCAGCATTTTAAAGGGGCTTCTTCACGCCAAGCTGATTCCACTTGTGTCGAAAACGCGCTACGCAGAGCGCCATGTCAACTGCATCGCTCTTGCCCGCGACTTCGCGTGCACGCCGCAGGCCGTCGATCCGGCGACTGGCGGCGTGGCTTGCGGCATGCGCCAGCGATCCGAAAGCGAGCCCGTGGCTGGTGATCGGCTTTGCCGTCGCGCATGCGGTGCTGTGGACCTTCATCCTGATCAATCTGAAGGCGGCGCAAGACATCCATATGGATGTCGCGGAAGCTTTCGCCTGGGGTCAGAAGTTCCAGCTCGGCTACGGCAAGCATCCGCCGCTGGCGGGCTGGGTCGCGGGCCTCTGGTTTCGGATTTTTCCGGTTGCCGACTGGGCAACTTACGCGCTGGCGATGGCGACGCTCGGCTGTAGCCTGGTGATCTCTTGGCTGATCGGCTTGCGCGTCGTCGATCGCCGCCGAGCGTTCTTTGTCGTGGTGATGCTCGCGCTCTATCCGATCTTCAATTTCAAGGGGTTCAAGTACAATCCGGATCTGTTGCAGCTGGTCACGCTGCCGCTTGTGGTGCTGGCCTATTTGAACGCGTTTGAAAAGCGCAGCGTGAAATCGGGCCTGTGGCTCGGCCTCGCCGGCGCGCTGGCGCTGATGACAAAATACTGGGTGCTGACCATGATCGGTGCCATCGGTCTTGCCGCGTTGATTCACCCTGACCGGCTGAAATTCCTGCGCTCGCCGGCGCCGTGGGTCGCGATTGCCACGCTCGTCATTGCCATGATTCCACATCTGGTCTGGCTCAAAGAAGTGGACTTCGTGCCGCTGACTTACGCCGGCGATGTCTACGGACTGTCGAGCCGCGCGCAAAGCGTTCAGCTTGTGCTCGGCTACATCGGCCACAATCTCGCGCTGCTCGCAGCACCAGCGGTGCTGGCGGCGATTGCGATGGCATGGCCTTCACGATCGGCGACCTTGGCGCGGCAACCATCGGCTTTGTTTGCGCAGGCATGGTCGCGCGGCGAAAATCGGTCCGTGAATGCATTGCAGGCGCTCAATATCTGGATCATCCAGATCGTGGTCGCGATCGGTCCGCCGCTCGGCGGCTTGATTTTCACGGTCTATATGAAGACCGATTGGGGAATTTCGCTGTTCTTTCTTACCCCGCTGGCGCTGGTGGCGATTCCCTCACTGCGTATTCAGAGGATCGCGCTGCTTCGTATGGTCGCGATCTGGCTCGCCATTACGCTCGTGGCGCTGGCCGCCTCGCCTTACATCGCCGCGGAAGAGATGGCGGTTAATCCAAATGGAGCCGCGACCTATGGCGCGCGCTCCCAGCTCGCCCGCGAGCTGACCCAAGCCTGGCACACGCGTTTCAACACACGATGGGCCGTCGTCGCAGGCACCACGGAGGTCGGCGAACCGATGACGTTCTACAGTCCGGATCATCCGGCGCCGTTCACGCCGGGCGAGCTCTGGTCGTCGGGGCTGACCTCGCTTGAGGAGGCCAGGCGGCTCGGGTTCATCGGCATCTGCGATACCACGGACGGACGGCTGCCGGTCTGCGAGGCGGACGGACGGCTGCCGGTCTGCGAGGCCTGGATGAGTGAGAATGGCAAGGACGCCGAGCAACTTGCGATCACCACGCAGCGCTTCTTCCACGGCCAGCCCGGTCCGGCGATCAGCTGGAAGATTTATGTCGTGCCGCCGGCGAAATAGGTCTGCGCCCGTCATTCCGGGGCGCGCCAACGGGTCGCGCGAATGCGCGCCCGATGACAGGCTCCGCCGCGAACCCGGAATCTCGAGATTCCCCGATGTGCAATTGCACATCTGAGGTCTGGTCCTTCGGACCATCCCGGAATGACGCCCGCAAGAGCGGGGCGCGGGAGCGCACTAACGCTGCGGCGACAGCACCGCTTCGATGTTAAGCCACTCACGTCG
>VAZH01000471.1 GCA_005884465.1 Alphaproteobacteria bacterium
GTCCGGGATCGCAGGCCGACGACACCGACATGCTCGACCGCCGCTCGGCGCACGCCGAACACGCGATTGACGATCTGCGCAGGAAATTCGGCAATGCCGCTGTCATCAGGGGTATCGCCTATGACGGGCCGGAGAAGCCGGAGTGACGGTGAACAATCAATCGTCATTGCCGGGCCTGACCCGGCAATCCATCTGTTTCGAGAGAGTCTTTGAAGAGTGATGGATGCGCGGGTCAAGCCCGCGCATGACGGTCAGTGCGTGCGGCTCCCGCCTTTAATTACACGGCTTCGAGTCCCTGACGTCGAATTTTCCCAGCGCGCCGGAAATGACAAAATCATTATAGTCGAGCACCAAGGCCCGCGACACGCCGTTCTCGAACAGTTCGAACGACATCGCATAAACCGGCGTCTGCTCGCCGTCCTTGGCCTTGGCGTCGCGGTCGTAATAGCTCACCGTAACCGGCCATCGCGTTAGCGATTTCATCACGTCGTTTGCGGTGGATGGGTCGGGCGCCGCGATGGTCCGATCGCCGGGAATCGTCCGATCGCCGGGAATCGGCTGCCCGATCACCGAGAGCGTGTTGTAGACCTTTTCGCCGTTGTCCGATCCGTCATAGACCATCAGTTCGAGCACGGATTTTCCTTCGCGCGCGGCTGCGATGATGCGCTGGATCTGCTCGGTCGGGAACACGACAGCCCCGTCCAGCGTGAACGTCTTGGATGCCGGCTGTTTCAATTTGACATCGATATGATTGCCGGCCCGCTCCGCTATCCCGTCGACCGGGCTCGGGTCCGCGTCGTTCATCCGCGCATCGATCTTGAACCGGTAACTCTTGCCAGCGCCATCTTCCCAGGAGGTCGAGCGCAGATCGCTCAGCGTTACCTTGCCCTCGCCGCTGTCCAGCTCCGAAACCTGCCTGAATTCCGAGGTGTAGCCTTCGCAGGCGCTGCCCGAAAAACTATAGAGAATGCGCCCGCGGACGCTGTTGATCGCGTTGGAGCCACGCGACTTCACCAGCCTGAGCTCGTAAAGCGCCTGATGCGCGAGAAACGGGCCACTTGCCGCGGCTTCCGCCCTGCCGCCCGCAGAACCCGAAATGAAGGCCACGGCGGCGAGTGCCGACAGCAGCAACGGTCGGGCGTTGCGAGGCGCATTCCGGGACAAGCAGGCCATGTGTTTTCCTCAAAATGGGAATCGCACAATATTCACTGCCGTATTGCGTCGCAACTGGGGCTACTTCACGAAAAAGTACAAATTGTCAGCCGCTGCCATGTTTTTCGGCATCCCGCCGCCGATCCGCCCTCGCTTGCATGTGAGGGCATGATGCGCGAAACAAAGCGGCCCGACTGGACAATGTCGGGTCCTGGTCAATCAAACGGGGACGAAACATGGCGGGTACGATCGAGCAGAAGCTTGCGGCACAGGGCGTGGTCTTGCATGAGCCCGCAAGCCCGGTGGCGAATTACGTCGGTTTCGTACGCACCGGCAACCTGCTGTTCGTGTCCGGTCAGGTTTGCGTCGATGCCGAAGGCAAGCTGATCGCCAAGGGCAAGCTTGGCGCCGGCGTCACCGTGGAGCAAGGCAACGCCGCAGCGCGCGGTTGCGCCATCAATCTCCTGGCGCAGATCAAGGCCGCGCTCGGCGACCTCGACAAGGTGGTCCGCGTGGTGCGGCTTGGCGGTTTTGTCAATTCCGCGCCAGACTTTCTGGATGGACCGAAGGTGCTGAACGGCGCCTCCGACCTGATGGTCGCGGCATTCGGCGACAAGGGCCGCCATGCCCGCACCACCGTCGGCGTCGCTGCCCTTCCCGCAGACGCAGCGGTGGAGGTCGAAGGGATATTCGAGGTCTCATAGCGGAACCGTGCCATGCGCGCGCCAGACTGGCTGACCGCGCGGCCGATCGCCCATCGCGGCCTGCACGATCGTGCGCGCGGCATCATCGAAAACATGCCGGCCGCGGCTCAAGCCGCGGTGTCAGGCAACTTCAGCATCGAATGCGATATCCAGCTCACCGCCGACGGTGAGGCGATGGTGCACCATGACGACGCGCTCGGCCGTCTCACCGAAGGCTCTGGTGCGTTGCTTGGCATGACCTCAGGCCAGCTGAGGGCGGTCAAGTTCAAGGATACCTCGGAGCGGATGATGTCGCTGGGCGACCTCTGCGCGCTGGTCGACGGGCGAGTACCGCTGGTGATCGAGGTGAAGAGCCATTTTGACGGCGACCGCAAGCTGGTGACGCGGATGTCGGAGGTGCTGGCTTCCTATTCGGGACCCGTGGCCGGGATGTCGTTCGACCCGGACCAGGTGCTGGCGTTGCGCGAAAAAATGCCGGCGCTTCCCCGCGGCATCACTGCCCAGCGCAACCATGATGACGATTACTGGAAGAAGAAACTGACGCCGGAGCAGCGCGAACGCATGCTGCATCTCCGTCACGCCTTCCGCACCCGGC
This sequence comes from Alphaproteobacteria bacterium, assembly GCA_005884465.1. GTDB lineage: Bacteria > Pseudomonadota > Alphaproteobacteria > Rhizobiales > Xanthobacteraceae > Bradyrhizobium. Next base: position 2,452 of record VAZH01000471.1, read on the forward strand.
CGCATTTCGTGGCCTATCGGGTCGACGATTTACCGGCGCCCGCGCCCTGGATCGCCCGCAATATCTTCGGCTTGCCGCTGCTGACCTGGACGGTGCGGACACCGGAGCAGCGCGCGCGAGCGGCTCGCTATGCCGATCAGATGATTTTTGAAGGCTTTTTGCCGGGAACCTGATGCGCCCACTCGCCCTTGAACTCTCTGGTGCGATGCACGATCTTTGGGATTGGTCACCATGCGCGATGGCTGATCGTAACGCGTGACCGGTCCTGACAGCCGATGGCATCATCCGAAATAATTTTAGAGGCGGTGTCGTCCGTCAGCCAGATTCCGGCGGCCGATTGGGACGCCTGCGCCAACCCGCGCCCCGGCCCGGGCGCCCGCAATGGCCTCGACAGGTCAGCTTCGCCCCACACCATAAATAACTCCTGCACCGATTTAACGTCTAGCTATAACCCATTTGTTTCACATGCATTTTTTTTGGCATTGGAAGCGTCCGGATCGGCTTGCGCGCGGACCGGCTGGGGACCGCGCCATCTGCTGGCCCGGCGCGACGGCGCCATAGCCGGTATCGTGCCGTGCTTTCTGAAATCGCACTCGCAAGGCGAGTATGTGTTCGACCGCGGCTGGGCCTCCGCGAGGGCGTGGAGCATGAGCGTATCCGCAGCGCGCTCGCGAGCGGACTCGTTGCCCTATGCGGGATGACAAAAGCCTCTTCCGTTCACGTGACGTTTGCGCGCGAGGCCGAATGGAAATTTCTGGCTGCCCAAGGATTCCTGCAGCGTAACGACCAGCAGTTTCACTGGCGCAACCGGGGTTACGGATGTTTCGAGGATTTTCTCAATTCTCTCAACTCGCGTCACCGCAAGGCGATCCGGCGCGAGCGGCGCGAAGCGCTGGCGGACGGCATTACGATTCACGCACTCACCGGCAACGACATCACCGAAGACGCGTGGGACGCCTTCTTCGCTTTCTACATGCAGACCGGTTCGCGGAAATGGGGCCGGCCCTACCTCACCCGCAGCTTCTTTTCGCTGATCGGCGAAAGCATGGCCGAGGACGTCGCGCTCATCATGGCCAGGCGCAACGGTCGCTGGATCGCCGGCGCCATCAATTTCATCGGCTCCGATACGCTGTTTGGCCGCAACTGGGGCGCGATCGAA
>VAZH01000476.1 GCA_005884465.1 Alphaproteobacteria bacterium
TTGACAATCCCACAACCCCGATGGGATGATCGAACAAAATCAAAACAGGGGGAAACGATGAGGAATCCAGCAAGGATCATCTGCAGATTGGTCGCGGCCGGGGCGATCGCGTTTGCCGCGAGTGCAGGCGCGCAAGAGGCAAAGCATTATCGCTTCGCGCACGACCAGCAGCTCAATACCGGCTACAGCATCGCCTACGACATGTTTTCCGCCAAGCTCAAGGAATTGAGCAAGGGTACCATGATCGTCGACCAGTATCCCGGCGCCCAGCTTGGGCAAGAACCGCAGCTGCTGCAACTGGTGAAATCCGGCGACATCGAATTCGCCATCGTCTCGTCGGCGAATACCGCGACGATCTCGCCGCAGGCCGGCGTGATGTCGCTGCATTTCCTGTTCCGCAACGCTGACCATGTGGTGAAGGCGCTCGCCGACAAGCAGGTGATCGATGCGATCAAGGCCATGATCGACGAGACCACGCAAGGACTTCACGTCATCGCCACGGGCTCGCAGGGCGTGCGGAACATCTACAGCAAGAAAGAAGTTCATAACGTCGGCGACCTCAGGGGAATGAAGATTCGTGTTCAGGCCACCGCCACCGAAGACGCGATATTCCCGGCCTATGGCGCGCAGACGGTGCACATGCCCTTTGGCAGCGTCTACACGTCGCTGCAAACCGGCGTTGTTGACGCCGCCGAGAACAGTATCAACGTCTACCTCGTCAACAAGCACTACGAAGTGGCGCCTGTGCTGAACATCACGGAGCATGAGGCCAACAACGCGCTGGTATATGTGAGTGATAAGCTGTGGCAAAGCCTTTCCGCCGAACAGAAGCAGTGGGTGCTGACGGCGGCGGCCGACATCAGTGCCAACGAGCCGGCCAAGGCGTTCGAGCTGGAAAAAACTGCGGCGACCAAACTGAAGTCGCTCGGCGTCAAGATCGTCGAGGACGTGGACAAGAAGAGCTTTGCCACGATCGCCGATCCCTATCTCGACAAGCTTGCCAAGGAGCTCGGCCCGCACGCGGACAAGATCAAGACGCTGATCCGGGCGATCAACTAGAGCGCCAAGTTATCAACCTATCAGCCGTCGTCCCGGCGAACGCCGGGACCCATCACGCCGCGGCTTATCAAAAAGGCGATAACGGCCGTTGCCTTTGTTGCAATTTGCGCCGGTGGTTATGGGTGCCTGCGTTCGCAGGGACGACGAACGTGGACGACGGAGGGTCTGATCATGTCCATCGCCGACAAACTGGTGCTGCAGCGGCAGCGTCACCTGAAATGGCGGTCGTTCGACAGGCTCGAACTGATCCTGATGATCCTCTGCGGAGTGTTGTGTTTCGGTTTCTCGCTGTCGGTCACGGCCGACATCGTCACGCGGACTCTCGGCCATCCCTGGCTGTGGCTGCAGGAAGTCACCTCCACGCTGTTCATCTATGCGATTTTCGTCGGCACGGCGGTAGCCACCCGCCGTAACGATCATCTGTATCTGACCGCGGTCTCCGAGGCGATGCATGGCACGCCGCGCGTGATCGTCGAGATCATCATCCGCATCGTAGTTCTCGGCGTTGCGTTTTGCCTGATCTGGTTTGGCTACCTCAACTATCTCCGAGGTTTTGGCAGCTTCCGGCTGCCGTCGGGCACGCCGATCGCGTCGCTCTATGCCGCAATTCCCTTGTCCGGCGTGCTGATTGGCCTGTTTGCGATCGAGCAACTGGTCAACGGTATCACCAAGGGATTTGAGCACCCCGAGCCGCCGGAAGAGGATCTTCCGATTCCTCCTGTTGATACCAGCGTCCAGCCGAGGGTTGGCCTGTGAGCGCGCCTGTCATCCTGGCGCTGATGTCGTTCTGCTTTCTGTTCTTCGGCTATCTCGGCGTGCCGGTGCCGTTTTCTCTGATGGCGGGCGTGTTCATAGGCGCCTTGCTGACCGACGTTTCCTTGGCAGCGATCATCCAGAAGATTTTCGACGGCATGGATTCCGAAGCGCTGCTGGCGATCCCGTTTTTCCTCCTGGTCGGCGAACTCATGAGCTCGGCCAACGTCGTGGTGCGGATTGCCAATTTGTCCTTGTCGCTGGTCGGGCACATCAGGGGCGGGCTGTCGCAGGTGGTCGTCGTTTTCAGCATGTTTTTCTCGGAGATGTCGGGATCGACCACCGCCGATGTCGCGGTGATGAGCCGCGCGCTCGGCGGCCCGATGAAGCGCGAGGGCTACAGTCCCGCCTTTATCGCGGCGATCATCGCATCCGCATCCACGATCGCGGCGCTGGTGCCGCCGAGCATCACCGCCGTGGTCTATGGCGCGGTCGGCAATGTCTCGATCGCGGGACTGTTCATGGCGGGCGTGGTGCCCGGAATGATGATCGGCTTCGGCCTGATGATCTATTGCTACTTTTTCGGCCCCTCCGGCATGCGCAAGTCGCGCGCGCCGCTTCGCCAGATCGCTTTCGCCGCCGGAGACGCCGCGCTGCCATTGATGATTCCCGTGATCCTGCTCGGCGGCATCCTCACCGGCTGGTTCACGCCGACCGAAGCCGGCGTCGTCGCGGTGATCTGGATCATCGCGGTCGTGATTCCCGCACTCAACCGCGGGCATCTCAAAAGGATTCCCTACGATTTCTGCCTCGCCGGGCTGATCTTCTCGCTGCCGCTGATCACTATCGGCGCCGCCAACGCCTTCGGCTGGATGCTGGCCTATCTTCGCGGCGCCATCGTCATCGCCGACTGGATCACCTCGATCGCCGGCAGTGACCCGCATATCATGATGCTGCTTTTGGTGTTGCTGTTCACCGTGGTCGGCGATTTCATCGAGCCGGTGCCGACCATTATCATCTTCATGCCGCTGGTGAATGCGCTCACGCAAGCCGGCGACATCAACGGCGTGCATATGGGCGTGGTGTTGATCGCGACGCTGGCGTTCGGGCTGATCACGCCGCCCTACGGGCTGGTGCTCTTGATGGCATCGAAATTCGTCGGCGTCAGCTTTGCCAAGGCGCTGCGCGCGGCACTGCCGATCTATGTGGTGTTCCTG
>VAZH01000477.1 GCA_005884465.1 Alphaproteobacteria bacterium
CGAACTCGGTGCGATAGTTGGTCTCGCCGCTCAGCGGCTCGTCCGAGATGACGATCGAGGATCGCGGCAATGCGGGCGGCGCGATGCGATCGAGCACATCCTGCGGGATGGTGATGCGGTCGAGCGCGTTCTTGGCGTCGTCCCCGTTGTCGATCGTGACCGCGGTCCAGCGCAGGCCGGCGTCATTGCGCGCGACCGCGGTGAACACATGCGTGCCGATCCGCTTGTCGGGGTTGCGGATCGTGACCGGAACCTCGATGGTCGCATCGAACACCTCGCCTCCGTCCGGCCATTGCTTATGCGTGTTGCGCCGCACGTAAAGCTTCTGCGTCGCGCGGCTGATGAACATCGACGCAGACTCGAGCGCCAGCTTCGCCTCGCTCGCCGCTTTGGCGGTGTCGGCCTTCCTCGTCTGGGTCGCCTTGGCCGTTTCCTTTGCAGCGGCGGCGGTGTCGAGCTTCGATTTCGCGTCGGCCTTGGCGGTGCCGAGCTGCGTCCCCAGGTCCGCGGACTTGGCGGCGGCCTTCTGCTTCAGATCCTCGGCCCGCGCCTTGGCCTCGTCCGTCTTGGCGGCGGCGAGCGCCTTGTCGGCGTAGGCGAGTTCGGCGTCGGCGCGGGTCTTGAGCCATTCCAGCTTGCGCAGCGACGACGTCAGCGACGCCGTCTCGCGCGTCGCTGACGCGGCGGCTTTCTTCGCCTCGTCGGCCGTCTTGGCAGCTTCGGCCGCCTCGCGGGCGAGCGCCTCGGCCTTGGCCGGCGCGGCCGCGATGGCTTCCCGGTTCGGCACGAATAGCGCCTTGTGGGAGAACTCGACCGGCTCGGCGTCGTTCGGCGAGATGATCACGCGCATCCCAATCCGCGTCCTTTCGAACAGCTTCTCCGCAAAGCCAAAGGGCATTCGCACGCAGCCGTGCGAGGCCGCATATCCGGGCAGCGGCCCGCCATGCAGCGCGATGCCGTTCCAGGTGATGCGCTGCATGTTCGGCATCCAGGCATCGTCATAGAGGCTCGAGTGGTGGTCCTTGTCCCTCTCGAGGACGGCGAACACGCCGGCTGGCGTCTCGCGTCCCGTGGTGCCGGTCGATACCGGCGCGCGCAGGATCCAGCCGTCGGCGTCGTAGAAGGTCACCTGCTGGCTTTTGATCGACACGATCGCCATGATCGGCTCGCCTGCATCGCGCGGCGCCGTCGCCTCGGTCTGTGGCGCGGGGCGCGCCTGTCCCGCCGCGGCGTCGGCGATCAGCGCCGTCAGTGCGGCCATCGCCGCGAGCGTCACAATGGCGGGAGGCCCCCGGCGCCGCATCGCCACGGTGGATTGCGCCGCCGTAAATCGATTCACCATGCTATCCCCGATCGAAATGCCTCTCCGCGCTTGCGTCGATCAAGTGTCAGATCGCGATTTTGGAATAACTAACGGCCGCCACCATCCACGCCAATTCGCCTCCTGGGTTATCGGCACGTTCCGGCGGCAAATCTCTCATATACGACAGCCTGCGTAGGAGGAAGGGTGGCTCGCGGCTGAAATTGGCACAAAACGGACATGGCGTAATGTCCGAGTTGTTGAGTCCGGTATGCGATCAATAGCGGACCTCGAACATGCCAGGTTGAAGTCTCGTTCCCATGTTTCGGGCCTGTGTGCTGACCCTTTATGGTGATCGTAGCCCATCGAGCGGGCGTTCGCAGGCCTGCCGCCTGCCGTTGCACAGAGGCAACACTTCCGGGAAAAGCACACGACATGCCCGTTTGCGCCATTGCGCGGCCATTACCTTGTCCGAACAATCAGCGGCGTCAGCATGCTTGGCTGTGCAATCCGGTTCCGATGCAGCCTTTGGAGGCTGGGATGATGAACCCGCGGCGACTTTCGACAGTGCCGGCGCCATTGTTGCGATCGGTCATTCTCGCGACCGGGGTTGTCGGCTTGCTCGCTGCCGGCTTGCTCGCTGCGTTCGGGCCTGCAGGAATCCTGAACACCGGCGCGGCGCCACGCAAGGACATCAGCGCTCCCTCTCTCTCCACCGAACAGGAGCTCGCCGGGGCACCGCAGCCAAGCTCGATGCTCAATGACGATCTCGGTCAAACCGATGTAGCGATGGCCGAGCTATCGCTTGCGGGAGCAGTCGCCGACGCATCAATCGCTCTGAACAAGCCGGAGCCGGTTGTCGAAACGGCCTCGACCAATTCGCCGGATGTGCCGCCAACCGAACCAGCGCCTGTGCAAGTCGCAATGGCGAATCCGTCGGATCTCGAACCTGGCGACGCCGGCAAGGCCGTGAGCTCCATCGAAATCGTCGACGAGTGCCTGGTCGTGGACATCTGCGTCGATCGATATCTGTGGACGCTTTATCAACGGACGCCCAAGGAGGACACCATCAAGGAGCTTGAACGGAGGAACGTCACCGTCAAGCGGAAGGGCAAGATGGTGACTGTCGCCAGAACCTTCACCAAGCTCGTCGATGAAGATTTTGGGTGGAAGGATCCGAAGGCGGCGGAACGAGCCGGCAAGTCGATGATGGACTACGTGATCGGAGGCATGGATCGGAGCTTCAAACTAAAACTGTTTCATACGCTTCACGCGGCGGAGGCGGTGGGCCTTTCGCCCGGCATCACCAGCGCATTCCGTGATGACTACCGCCAGTCGATCGCAAGCGGCCTCAAGGCGGCGAGCAACAGGTCGTATCATGGCGGGAGCTCCCGCGGTGGCTATGGGCATGGGCTGGCGGCCGATATCGTGAGTGTCCAGGGCGGAACTCGCGACCAGCGATGGGCTTCCTCCGAAAAGCTCTGGAAGTGGGTTGATGCGCATGGGAAGGAGTTCGGAATCGGGCGCCCATATCTCGGCAGGGACCCGCCGCATGTCGCACCGGTCGACGGCCAGGAATATGCCGCGCACAACCGCGGCTCCAAACACGCGGGATCGGACGTGAAGAAGGTGAAGCGCGTGACCATACGGGATGACCCGAGTCTCGCGAAGCGCCCGAGAGCTGCAGCAGCCTCAAAGATGAGAGCGAGCTGAGCGCCCCGGTTCCGATATGAGGCTCGCAAAAAAAATCCGGGAATCCGTGACTTCCGTTATTGGTACTTTCCGGACCCACGCGATGTCCGACTTGAGTCCGGAATGCGCAGCAAACGGCTCAACCGGTCGACGCAACACTTTATCTTAAAGGAAGGCAAATTTGGCTTTAAGCTCGAAAAAATGAAGAGTGAATTGTCCTCTTTTCGCAATCCCAATTGAAAGGACTCACTGTCGTAACTCTGATAGGATGGGAGGGTAAATCAACTTCACACGGCAGGAGTGGAGTCCATGAAGAGCGTTGTGGAGTTTCGCGCCCAAGCTAAGCTGTGTCGACACCTTGCAATGTGCGAGCCAAAGAACAGAATTTATTGGCTTGCAGAGGCAGACAGGTGGTCGCACCTCGCGCAGGATGAGATTTCCAGCCATTATCAAGAATGCAATGTTATCCAGGCGGTTGGCGGAGCTGCGCCCGTGGTTCCCAGCTCGACTGCTTAAGTCGTAGCCAACAGTGTACGCGTACTGGCTGGATATCAATTAATCAGATCGACGGTGCTGTTCAATCTCGTCTGCGATAACTAACTGCGGTATTTGAGGTCTGCGACCCTCAAGTCGTCGATTGAGCTATGAAGCAAAGCACTTGCGATTTCATTCTCGAGTGCCACGTACCGCCGTTCGAGATAAAGAATGTCTATCTTTCTCGCCACGATATTCTCCAAATCTTCTCGTTGGCGCCAAATCATAAAGATTTAGACCAATCAACGTGTAAGCAACGCCCTCAGGCACCGTCTGCAACGCTGCCCCAGTACGCTTCCTCCAAATTGATTGTCGGAAACCGATTCGCTGTTAGCCAAGCGATGATTCTTCAACCAAATCCTCTCGAACTGGCGGTGCCCCAGCGGTTCGGAGATGGCGGGACGCGTGTACCGAGCCGTGGCGATAAGCCGTTGCAACAGCAGCCTCGAATGCGGCCTCCTTAGTTGCGAGTGGTGCCGTCGTGCAGCACACCATCGATACCTAGGCGTCGAAGACCACTATAAGGACGGTGAAACCTTATCTGCGCTTTCGCAGCTGAAGGCGACCGACCGCAGCCAGAATAAACCCGCGCGGAAACAGCCGGAGCAGAAACGGAACAATCTTCGTGCCGAGACCGGGCAGCACGGCGCGCTTGTTCGCCATCAGCCCGCGGTACCCTGCCTGCGCAACATCACATGCCGAGACGTGAAGGATTTCATGCTCAAACCCGGGTTTAAGCCCGGCCCGCGCCTGAAATTCCGTCAACACCGAACCGGGACAGAGCGTCGTTACGCGCACCCCGCGCGGAGCGAGTTCCTGGCGCAGCGCTTCGCTGAACGACAGGACATAAGCCTTGGACGCATAGTACACAGCCATCCCGGGGCCTGGCAGAAAGCCGGCAAGCGAACCGAGATTGAGGATACCGCCACGATGCCGGATCAGGCTGTCGGAAAACCGTAACGACAAATCCGTCAACGCGAGGATGTTGACGACGATAATGCCGAGCTGCTCTGCCCGGTCCAGTTCGATCGCATAGCCGAACAGACCGAATCCCGCATTGTTGACGACGAACTCAACCTCCACCCGTTCCGAAGCCAAGGCCGCGGCAATTTTGTCGCAAGCATCGGGCTGTTCGAGGTCGCAGGGAATTAAAATCGGCGCCGTGCCGCCAGCGGCGACGATTTCGCTCGCCAACGTCGTAAGGCGATCCCCGCGTCGGTCAACAAGGGCTAGTCGATGGCCCTTTGATGCGAAAACGCGCGCTAGTTCGGTGCCTATTCCCGCCGATGCACCGGTAATGAGCGTCACACGATCGGCCATGCATTACGCTGTTAGGCGGGATAAGGGTCATCTGCAAGCACGATATCCATTGGCGGAACCGCCGCTTATAATGTCAATGGAAGGTTACTCAAAGTGAAGCGCACATTGGGTTGAGGGAGCGAAGCGGACGGCCGCGCAGCCCTACAGTTCGGTTGTGCAATCTATACAGCATCAGGCTGACTTCCGCTTATGACACACTTTTCGGACGTAGCGGCTCGAGCGGATGATGTCCTCATTCGCACGCAAAAATTCCAGTTTTTCAAAGCAAGAAACCCACTTCGGTGGCCGAAAGCTACAAGGCGACTTATGGGCACCCGCAACGGACATGGAATTCGTGGACCGACTGGAGACCGCACGATCATGAAGACCTTGCTGCTGCTCGTGCTTTCCATGGTTGCCGTCGCGCGGGAAGCAACCGCACAGGACGCACAATGCGACCGCGAACGCGCCGCCATGGTCGAAACCATCCGGGCCTACGGCCGGTCCGACGCCGGTGTTTTGGGACAGCAGGGCCTGTCGGAGAGGGTCCTTGAGGCCATGGGGCAAACGAAACGCCACCTGTTCATCCCTGAACGATCTTGCTCCATCGCATACGCGGACAGGCCGATTCCGATCGGCCTCGGCCAAACCATATCGCAGCCGTTCATCGTGGCCTTGATGACCCAGTTGGCCGAGGTCGCGCCCGATCACGTTGTGCTCGAAGTCGGTACGGGTTCGGGCTATCAGGCCGCCATCCTTGCGCACCTAGCGCGAAAGGTCTGCACCATCGAGATTATCCCGCAATTGGCCGAGGCCGCCGCGAAAACACTCAGAGACCTCGCGTATGACAACGTGAGCGTCAGGCTTGGCGATGGCTATGGTGGCTGGCCCGAATGCGGTCCTTTTGACGCTATCGTCGTGACCGCCGCGCTCGGGCAGCCACCGCCGCCGCTGATTGAGCAGCTTAAAGTGGGTGGCCGGCTCGTCAT
>VAZH01000478.1 GCA_005884465.1 Alphaproteobacteria bacterium
CAATTCGCTGGATGCCCAGTACGATGCCGCGTCAGCTTATATAAAGAGTCAGGCTCATGCGGGCTGGACGCTGATCCGGTCGCGATATGACGACGGCGGATATTCCGGTGGGTCCACCGATCGTCCCGACCTGCAGAGATTGTTGGACGATATCCGCTCTCGGAAACTTGATGTCATTGTCGTCTACAAGGTCGATCGCCTGACGCGATCACTGGCCGACTTTGCCAAGCTCGTGGAACTGTTCGACGCGCACGGCGTCTCGTTCGTCTCGGTCACCCAGCAGTTCAACACCACGACCTCAATGGGCCGCCTGACACTCAACGTACTTCTGTCCTTCGCCCAGTTTGAGAGGGAGGTCACTTCCGAGCGCATCCGCGATAAGATCGCTGCCTCCAAACGAAAGGGGCTTTGGGTTGGCGGTCCCCTCCCCCTCGGTTATCACATGAAGGGCGACAAGATTGCCGTTGTCGAGGACGAGGCAGAGCGAGTCCGCCTGATCTACCGACGCTATCTCGAACTCGGCGGCGTCAACGCGCTGGTACGAGACCTCCGGAAGCGAGATATCCGAACCAAATCTAGACTGCTCGCGACCGGTGTCACCCGAGGGGGTATTCTCTTCGGCCGTGGGTCGTTGTTCTATCTGCTGCGCAACCGCTTCTATATCGGTGAGGTCAAATACAAGGACGAGATCCTGCCCGGCGAGCAGCCGGCGATCATGGATCGCGCGCTATTTGATGCGGTCCAGCAAAAGCTCACGGATCAGTGGACCACCCGGTCCACTTTACGGAACGCGAACGATCATCTGTACCGGACTGCTGTTCGACGACGCCGGCCATCGCATGGTACCGACCCACGCCACCAAAGCCGGCGTCCGTTATCGTTATTATATCTCGCTTCCGCACCTTTATGGAGAATCTAAAACCGCCTCAGTCGGGTCGGTTTCCCGCGTTCCGGCGAGCGATATCGAAGACACTGTCGTCAATTTTCTCGCCAGGCGCCTCATCGTTCAAAAGAAGAATTCGAACTCCAGCATCGCATGTGTAGACGGTCGAAAAGCAATCCTGGAACAGGTCGCCCGCATCGATGTGCATGAGAATCGTCTAGCTATTCGGTTGAAGTCAGCAGACGACGAAGAAACAGCTGACGCGGCCGACGGCCATTTACTCTCAATCCCGTGGCAGAAGCCGCCATCCAAGAAATCTAGGCAGATTCTGATTCCAGACGGCGTCCCCAAAAGTGAAATCCGTCCAACGCGGATCGAACGTCGCGCGCGCCTCGTCAGCGCCATCGCCAGAGGCCGTCGCTGGCTTGACGAGATCGTTTCGGGCGCCGTGACCGACGTTCAGCAGATCGCAACACGTCAAAAGTGCAGCGTGCGTCAGGTCAACATGACGATCTCGCTCGCGTTCCTCGCACCAGATCTCGTCCGCGCCGCGGTCGAAGGTCGTTTGCCGCGCGGTATTGGAGTCGAGCGACTTCGTGATGCTCCGGCAGAATGGAGCCAACAGTACGAAGCCCTTGGATTGAATCCGCAATAATTATGGACCGGGTTCGAAACGTCGTTTTTGGCCTCCATACCCCAAAAATTCCCAGCGGCCGACCGGGATCTGGCCGTCGAAAACCCTGACGCGGGGAACGGAATTTTTGGATGCAGAGACGCGAGGCTAAAATCGGGCTGAGAGACCGCAAAGTGTCTCCAGAGACGGAAAGAGCGGAACGATACCAACGAAAATCCCCACAGATACGGCCTATTCAGAGGCGGCGCTGGGATTTGCGGTTTGGGTAGGACTGGGTGGTGGAGACAGTAGATATCGAACTGGCTGCCCACCACCCAGTCATCGAACCAGTCTCGAACCTGAGTCGGGAACGGGAGTTTCCAATGCAGCGACTGAGCGACAAAATCGGCCCATTTGGCCGATGTTCGCAGGCAGAGACCACGCCAGTCAGAGACTTTGGCGCGCATGTTGCTCCCAAGCTCGTTTGGGACTCGTTCGGGTCGTGGTTGAGAACCATTCGTCCGGGTATCCCGCCGTTAGAATTTGTCGTCGGCAATGCTCTCCGTCTGACACTTCTCGCTCCCTATTTCCCCAAAAAACGGTTCCCTCGCGAAATTCATCGCTGATCGTCAAGACACCGTCAGCATGACATTTTCCGCTTGGCCGGATGAAAAGAAGGTGGCACTCTTGAGTAGACTTCTATCCCGCGACGAAAACGTTCCGCTGCACGAGGCGCTCAATCGGATTGCTGCGCAAGAGGGCTTTGGCGGCTGGAGTTTGCTTGCGCCAAAGCTTCTGAAGCTGCGCCTGCTGTGAATTCCCACAGCTTGCGCGATCCAAACTGCGGCTGGCGACGTGCCCGGGTAATAGGTAATCTAGGAGACGAGACCGCTGCTGCCGGATCACTCCCATAAATTCAATCCGCTCTGCGGCGGCCATTTGATCCCGATTGTCTTCGACTGAGGAGCTACGCGAATGGCAAATCTCACAGTCAATGGAAAAACACACGATGTCGACGCCGATCCTAACACCCCCTTATTGTGGGTGCTGCGCGAATGGATCGGCATGACGGGCACCAAGTACGGCTGCGGAATTGCCCAGTGCGGCGCTTGCACTGTGCATATTGACGGCGTCGCCACCAGGTCTTGCGTAACGCCGCTTAGCCTGGCCGCCGCCGGCAAGCAGATCACCACGATCGAGGGCCTTGCTCAGAACGGCAATCTGCATCCGGTTCAGAAAGCCTGGCTCGAGCACGACGTGCCGCAGTGCGGCTATTGCCAAAGCGGAATGATCATGGCCGTGGCGGCTTTGCTTAAAGACAAGCCGAAACCGAGCGATGCCGACATCGACAGCGCCATCACCAACATCTGTCGCTGCGGCACGTTCCAGCAGGTGCGCGCGGCAATCCACGCTGCAGCGAGCGCGTGAGGGAGGCGACCATGAACTACGTACCGCAGATCAATCGGCGTGCCTTCGTCGTCAGTGCGGCGGCTTTTGGCGGCGGGCTCGCGCTTGGGGTCGATCTTCCATTCGGTGCCAACGTCGTTCGCGCCGCGGACGGCTCTCCCGAGGTGACCGCCTGGGTTGTTATCAAGCCGGATGACAGCGTGATCATTCGCGTTGCCCGCTCTGAGATGGGGCAAGGGAGCATGACCGGCCTCGCCCAGCTTGTGGCCGAGGAGCTGGAATGCGACTGGTCCAAAGTCTCGACTGAATTTCCGACGCCGGGCGAGAACCTCGCGCGCAACCGCGTCTGGGGCAGTCAGTTCACCGCCGGAAGCCGCGCTATCCGCGAATCGAATGAATACGTGCGCAAGGCCGGCGCGACCGCGCGCACGATGTTGATTGCAGCCGCCGCCAACGAGTGGAAGGTGCCGGCATCGGAGTGCAGCGCATCAAACAGCGTGATTAAACACAACCCGTCTGGGCGAACCACGACCTTCGGCAAGGTCGCCGAAGCCGCTGCAAAGATCGAGCAGCCCAAGGACGTGCCGCTCAAGGATCCGAAGGACTGGAAGATCGCCGGCAAACCGCTCAAGCGTCTCGACACCGCGCCCAAGCTCACCGGAGCGCAGATTTACAGTCTGGATCTGAAGCTGCCCGGCATGCTGTGCGCCGCGATCAAGGACTGCCCGGTCTTCGGCGGCAAGCTCACGAGCTTTGACGCCGCCAAGGTGCAGGGCATGCCCGGCGTCAAGCATGTGGTGAAGGTTGGCGACAGCGCTGTCGCGGTCGTTGCCGAGCGCTGGTGGCAGGCGAAAACCGCGCTCGACGCGCTGCCGGCGACCTGGGATGAGGGCGAGAACGCCAAGGTCTCGAGCGCCAGCATTGCGGAGTTCCTCAAGACTGGGCTCGACGCCGATCAGGCCTTCGTCGGCAACGAGCACGGCGACGTGAAACAAGCCATTGCCGGCGCGGCGAAGAAGGTCGAGGCAGTCTACGCCTATCCTTACCAGAACCACGCCACCATGGAGCCGATGAACACCACCGTGCTCTATACGGCGGATCGCTGTGAAGCGTGGGTGCCCACGCAGGTCGCCGAGGCGGCACTAGCCGCGCTGTCCGAGGCTTCCGGCCTGCCGATTCACAAATGCGACGTCCACAAGATACCGCTCGGCGGCGGCTTCGGCCGACGCACCACCCACGACTTCGTGCATCAGGGAGTCGCGATCGCAAAGCAGATACCCGGCACACCGGTGAAGTTGATCTGGTCGCGCGAGGAGGACATGACGCACGGGCGCTACCATCCCGTCACTCAGGCGAAAATGGTCGGTGCGTTCGATGCCAACAACAACCTCACCGCGCTGCACATGCGGATTTCCGGCCAGTCAATCCTTGCCTTCGTCAATCCGCAGGGCCTGCAGAACGGCAAGGATCCGTTTGTGTTCCAGGGTCTCAACGCCGGTGGGACAGAAGGCGTGTTCGGTTACACGATCCCGAACCTGTTGATTGACCACGCCATGCGAAACCCGCACGTCCCGCCGCACTTCTGGCGCGGCGTAAACAACAATCATAATGCCATCTACCTCGAATGCTTCATGGATGAGCTCGCCCACGCAGTCGGCCAGGATCCGCTCGAGTTCCGCCGCAAGCTGCTGGCGGATCACCCCAAGCATTTGGCGGTCCTCAATGCGGTCGCCGAGCGCGCAGGCTGGGGCAAACCCGCCCCCAAGGGCGTCTATCGCGGCCTCTGCCAACACATGGGTTACGGCAGCTATGTAGCGGCGTGTGCAGAAGTCTCGGTGAGTGACAAGGGAGCGGTCAAAATCCACCGCATCGTTGCCGCGACCGATCCGGGCCACGCGGTTAATCCCGCGCAGATCGAGCGGCAGATCGCCGGCTCCTTCGTCTACGGGCTGTCCGCCTTGTTCTACCAGGAGTGCACGGTCAAGGACGGCCGCATCGAGCAGACCAATTTCGACACCTACAATTCGATGCGCATCAGCGAGATGCCGAAGGTCGAGTGCATTATCATGCCGTCCGGCGGATTCTGGGGCGGCGTCGGCGAGCCGACGATTTTCGTGGCTGCGCCGGCGGTGCTCAATGCGATCTTCGCAGCGACCGGCAAACGCATTCGGTCGTTCCCGCTGAAGAACCAAAACATAACGCTAGCGTGAACGAAGCGCCGGCGGCCAAAGCGAAGATTCCCCGCAGCGTTCGGAAGCGTACGGCGCCCCGCTT
>VAZH01000483.1 GCA_005884465.1 Alphaproteobacteria bacterium
TGGCCCGCGATATGCGCGAGGGCCTCGATGGCGCCGATATCGTCATGATGCTGCGGCTGCAGCGCGAGCGCATGAACGGCTCGTTCGTGCCCTCGAGCCAGGAATACTTTCATTATTTCGGGCTCGACCAGAAGAAGCTGGCCTACGCAAAAGCTGACGCGCTGGTGATGCATCCGGGGCCGATGAACCGCGGCGTCGAGATCGACTCGATCGTGGCCGACGGCGCGCAATCGCTGATCCGCGAACAGGTGGAAATGGGAGTGGCGGTGCGAATGGCGGTGCTCGAGGCGCTCGCCCGCAACCTGCCGAACGCCTGATGTTAACCGACCGCCGTCCCATCCTGCTCGCCAACGCGCGGCTGATCGATCCGTCGCGCGATTTCGACGGCATCGGCGACGTTCTGATCGCCGACGGCGTCATTCGCGAGTCCCGGCGCGGCATCGGCGCCGCCGGCGTGCCCGAAGGTACCGACATCGTCAATTGCGCCGGCAAGATCGTCGCCCCCGGGCTGATTGACATGCGCGCCTTTGTCGGCGAGCCCGGCGCCAGCCATCGCGAAACCTTTGCTTCCGCAAGCCAGGCGGCGGCGACCGGCGGCATCACCACCATCATCTGCCAGCCCGACACTTCGCCCGTGATCGACAACTCGGCGACGGTGGATTTTGTCTTGCGCCGCGCGCGCGACACCGCGATCGTCAATATTCACCCCATGGCGGCGCTGACAAAAGGCATGCTCGGCCTGGAGATGACGGAGATCGGCCTGTTGAAGGCCGCGGGCGCGGTCGCTTTCACCGACGGCGACAGGAGCGTCACCAATGCGCAGGTGATGCGGCGGGCGCTGACCTATGCGCGGGATTTCGATGCACTCATCGTGCATCACACCGAAGATCCCAATCTGGTCGGCGAAGGCGTCATGAACGAGGGCGAGTTCGCCGCACGGCTGGGCCTCGCCGGCATCCCCAATGCCGCCGAGGCCGTGATGCTGGAGCGCGACATGCGCCTCGCAGCGCTGACCGGCGGGCGCTATCACGCGGCATCGCTGAGCTGCATCGAATCGCTGGAAATTCTCAAGCGCGCGCGCGATGCAGGGCTTGCGGTCTCGGCCTCGGTCTCGATCAATCATGTGACGCTGAACGAAAACGACATCGGCCCATACCGGACCTTCCTGAAACTGTCGCCGCCGCTGCGCACCGAGGACGATCGCGTTGCGTTGGTCGCGGCCGTCGCCTCCGGATTGATCGACGTTATCATGTCCGACCACAATCCCCAGGACGTCGAAGTCAAGCGGCTGCCGTTTGCGGAAGCAGCCGCGGGCGCGATCGGCCTGCAGACCATGCTGCCCGCGGCGTTGCGACTCATTCATAATGGCGAGATGGATTTCAGGACGCTGATCCGGGCGATGTCGACGCGCCCGGCCGAACTGTTGGGCTTGCCGGGCGGAACGCTGCGCGCCGGCTCGCCCGCCGACGTGATCGTGATCGATGCCGATACGCCGTGGGTGCTCGACCCCGCCGATCTCCA
>VAZH01000466.1 GCA_005884465.1 Alphaproteobacteria bacterium
AGATCGACCATCAGTCGACAATGGGCGCCTTCGTCGGCAAGACCGCGCTCAAGGACGGCAAGGGCATCATGGTGGATTCGGTCTATCGCAAGGGCTCCGACTATCTGCCGAGCGACGCCGAGGTCGACAAGCTGCGCCCGAAGGATTGAGCGATGAACTGCTTCTCCCTCTCCTCGCCTGCGGGGAGAGGGTTGGGGTGAGGGTGAGTCTCCACACATTTAGTCTCGCGGAGAATCCCCTCACCCGGATTGCTTCGGACGATGCGGAGGCTGTCATCGGGCGCGCGTTCGCGCGACCCGTTGGCATCGCCGAGGCAATCCGAGGGCACCAGACGCCCCGAAACCATTCTAACGGACCGCAAATGGCCTTTTACTTCGTTCAGTTCCTGACCGGTCTTGCCAGCGCAGCGTCGCTGTTTCTGGTCGCGTCGGGGCTGTCGATCATCTTCGGCGTGACGCGGATCGTCAATTTCGCCCATGGCGCGTTCTATATGCTCGGCGCTTATGTCGCCTTCACGCTGACCGAGCGATTTTCCGGCGCGATCGGATTCTGGGGCGGCATTTTCGCAGCAGGGCTGATCGTGGCAGCCGTCGGCGTGCTGGTCGAAATGGTGCTGCTGCGGCGGATCTACCATGCGCCCGAATTGTTTCAGCTGTTGGCGACGTTCGGCCTCACCCTGATGGTCGAGGACCTGGTGGTGCTGATCTGGGGGCCGAGCGACTTGTTGGGCCGCCGCGCGCCGGGATTCAAAGGCGCGGTTGATTTCTTCGGCCAGAATATTCCGACTTATGATCTGTTCCTGATCGGGCTCGGTCCGGTCGTGCTCGGGGTTTTGTGGCTGATGTTCCAGCGAACGCGCTGGGGCGTTTTGGTTCGCGCGGCGACCCAGGACCGCGACATGGTGGCGGCGCTGGGCGTCAATCAGAAATGGCTGTTCACCAGCGTGTTCGCGCTCGGGGTTTTTCTCGCGGCGCTCGGCGGAGGCTTGCAGATTCCGCGCGACGCGGTGCACCACGCGCTGGATTTGCGGATCATTGTCGACGTGTTTGTAGTGGTGGTGATCGGCGGTCTCGGCAGCATCATCGGCGCATTTGTCGCAGCGGTGCTGGTGTCGGAGCTGAACGCGTTCGGCATCCTGATTTTTCCGAAGATTTCCATCATCCTGGTGTTCCTGGTGATGGCAGCCGTGCTGATCGTGCGGCCATGGGGCCTGTTCGGAAAGCAGGAAGCTGCCGCGCGCCGCACGCCCGGGCTGACGGTCAATCCCTGGCGCCCGCTGACGTCACGCGAGCGCATGGCGGCGATGGCGGCGCTGGCGCTGGCGGCGGCGCTGCCGCTGATCGGCGGCAACTACGCGCTCACGGTGGGCTCGGAAATTGCGATCTTCGTGATCTTCGCAGCGAGCCTGCATTTCCTGATGTCGGTCGGCGGCCTCGCCTCGTTCGGCCACGCCGCCTATTTCGGGCTCGGCGCCTATGGCGTCGCGTTCCTTGCCAAGCTCGCAGGCCTTCCGATGATTGCCTGCCTGTTGCTTGGCCCGCTGCTCGGGTGCCTCGGCGCGGCCGTGTTCGGATTCTTTGCGGTCCAGCTGTCCGGCGTCTATTTCGCGATGCTGACACTGGCGTTCGCGCAGATTGTCTGGTCGATCGCGTTCCAGTGGGTCGCGGTGACCGGCGGCGACAACGGCATCCTCGGCGTCTGGCCGGAGCGATGGGCGGCCTCGCCCTCGCATTTCTACTGGCTTTCGCTCGGCGTCGCCGCGCTCGCGGTCGCCTCGCTTCGGATCATCGTGTTTTCGCCGTTTGGCTTCGCGCTGCGGGCGACGCGCGACTCGCCGTTGCGCAGCGAGGCCATCGGCATCGACGGCAAGCGCGTCCAGTGGACGTCGTTTGTAATCGCCGGGACCGTCGCAGGCGTTGCTGGCGCGCTGTTTGCCTATCTCAAGGGTAGCGTGTTTCCCGACAGTCTCGGCATCTCGCTCTCGGTCGATGCGCTGGTCATGGTGCTGCTTGGCGGCGTCGAGACCGTCTCCGGCGCGGTTATCGGCGCCATCGTTTACAAGGCGCTCTCGATCTGGCTGGTGAGCCAGACGGATCTGTCCAAACTGGTGCTGGGCGCCGTCATCGTTCTGATCGTGGTGGCTTTCCCGAAGGGCATCGTCGGCATGCTGGAGACGATCCGCAGTCGCCGAACTCAATCGTCAAAATCCGCATTGCTTGGCTCCCGCGTCGAGATCGCCGAATGAGCATCACGCCCACGCTGCTTTCAGTCGATAACTTGAGCAAATCCTATGGTGGCGTCCATGCGGTGCGCGGCGTGTCGTTTGCGCTGAGGGCCGGCGAAATCCTGGCGCTGATCGGTCCGAACGGCGCGGGCAAGAGTACCTGCTTCGATATGCTCAACGGCCAGAACATTCCCGACAGCGGCCGGATCAACCTGCTGGGTGAGGACACGACCGGCAAGAAACCGCGCGCGATCTGGCGGCTGGGCGTCGGACGAACCTTCCAGATCACCGCGACATTCCCGACCATGACGGTGCGCGAGAACGTCCAGGTCGCCCTGGTGTCCTATGATCGGCAGTTGTTCAATCTCTGGGCCTCGACGCCAAAATTCGCGCAAGCGGAGGCCAACCGTCTGCTCGAACTCGTCGGCATGAGCGGTTTTTCGGAACGCCCTTGCGGCGAGCTCGCCTATGGCGATCTCAAGCGGCTGGAACTCGCTATCGCGCTCGCCAATCAGCCCAAACTGCTGCTGATGGATGAGCCGACCGCCGGCATGGCGCCGCGCGAGCGGATCGAGCTGATGCGGCTCACCGCACAAATTGCGCGGGACCAGTCGATCGGCGTTCTCTTTACCGAGCACGACATGGACGTGGTGTTCGAACATGCCGATCGCATCCTGGTGCTCAATCGTGGCAGCTTGATTGCCGAGGGCTCGCCCGAAGAAGTCCGGCGCAACCCGCAGGTCCGCGCCATCTATCTCGGCGAGGGCCTGGTTTACGACGCGCGCCATCGCGAGGGAGCCGGCGTATGAAGCTCGTGGTCGAGGGGCTCAACAGCTACTACGGCCCTGCTCACATCCTGTTCGACATCGCGCTGGAAGTCAGCCAAGGCGAAGTTGTCGCGCTGCTTGGGCGCAATGGCGCCGGCAAGTCGACGACCTTTCGCTCCATCGTCGGTCTGGTCGAGCAACGCAGCGGCCGCATCATGTTCGAGGGCAGGGATGTCTCGTCTCAGCCGACCCACGCGATCGTCAGCGGCGGGCTTGGTTACGTGCCGGAGGAGCGGCGCATCTTCACCGACCTGACCGTCGATGAAAACCTGGAGGTGGGCCGCCAGCCGGTGCGCCCGAACGCGCCGCGCTGGACAAAAGAAAAGCTGTTCACGCTATTACCGAATCTCGCCGAGATGCGCGGCCGCCACGGCGGGCGCATGAGCGGCGGCGAGCAGCAGATGCTGACGATCGCGCGGACCTTGATGGG
>VAZH01000467.1 GCA_005884465.1 Alphaproteobacteria bacterium
CTCGACGTGATCCTGCGGCAGCCGATCCTTGCCGAAATTCTTGAAAAAGTCGCGCAACGCGGAAATATCCTTTTTACGCGCCGTGGTCGTGATCAGCCGCGCCGCCATGCTCTCGAGCGCGGCCCAGGCCCGGATCATGTCGACAATCTCGCTCTTGGTCCGGCGCACGACAACAATCCCGCGGCGTGGCACGGTCTTGACGAAGCCGTCCTGCTCCAGCATCGCGATCGCCTCGCGGATCGGGGTCCGGCTGACGCCGAGGCGCTCCGACAGGGCACGTTCGTCGAGCATGACCGGCTCGGGCGTCGTGTAGATGTCCATCTTCAGGATCGCTTCCTTCAGGGCTTCATAGGCCTTGTTCTTGAAGCTGGTCTCCGGAGCGATTCGGACGATTGCAATCTCTGCCTCGGCCATGGTGGGCGACGCCTTGGTTTGTTTCCGTAGGGGCACGACCAATCTCCTCTGGGGGAGACGTCTCTTACAGCAAGAATATCGGATTTATTTTTGGCATACCAAATGCCAGAATGTCAAGTTGCCCGTGTTTTCAGCATTTCCCTCCATTGCCCTGCCTTGACAATTCCGCCTCTGGCATACCAAATGCCATACCGCCGGTTGTTGGGCGGCCGGACCCGATACCGCGGCAAGCGCGGGAATCGGCGTTTTTACCAGTCACCGGGAACACCGATTGAGGTGCGCAGGCAATGGTCCTGAGGTCTGCACACGCTGTGACGTCAAGGAGGAAGCCAATGTCGAATTCCAAGGATGCGGTCCGCAAGATCCTCGATCTGGTCAAGGCGGACAAACGCACAAGTCTGACGGCCCCCGAAGGCAAACTGGTGTGCGATGCCTACGGCATTCCGGTTCCAAAGGAGGGAGTGGCCAAATCCGCGAGCGAGGCTGCCAAGATCGCGACCGATATGGGCTTCCCGGTGGTCATGAAGATCGTCTCGCCGGATATTCTTCACAAGACCGAAGCCGGCGGCGTGATGGTGGGGGTGAAGACATCAGCCGATGCCGAAAAGAACTACGCGACCATTCTGGCCAATGCCAAGAAATACAAATCCGACGCCAAGATCGAAGGCGTCCAGGTCCAGCAGATGCTGGCCGGCGGCACCGAGGTCATCGTCGGCTCCATCACCGACGGCTCGTTCGGCAAGCTCGTGGCGTTCGGCCTCGGCGGCGTGCTGGTCGAGGTGCTGAAGGACGTCACCTTCCGTCTCGCTCCCGCCACCAAGGACGACGCATTGTCGATGCTCGACGGCATTCAGGCCCACGACATGCTGAAGGGGGTACGCGGCAGCGACCCCGTCAACCGCGAGGCGCTGGCCGACATCATCATCAAGGTGTCGCAGCTTGTCAGCGACTTCCCCGAAATCGTCGAACTCGATCTCAACCCGGTATTCGCCACCAAGAAGGATGCGATCGCCGCCGACGTCCGCATCGTCGTTGACTTCGACTACAAGCCGCGCCCGGCGCCGCGCTCGAACGAGGAAATCGTCGCCGCGATGAACCGCATCATGCAACCGAGGGCGGTTGCCGTGATCGGCGCCTCCGCCGAAGACGGCAAGATCGGCAATTCGGTGATGAAGAACCTGATCAATGGCGGCTACAAGGGCGAGATCTATCCGATTCATCCGAAGGCTCCCGACATTCTTGGCTACAAAGCCTACAAGAGCGTCAAGGATGTGCCGGGCGTAATCGACACCGCGGTGTTCGCGATCCCGGCAAAATTCGTCGCCGGGGCGCTCGTCGAATGCGGCGAGAAGAAAATTCCCGGCGCCGTTCTGATACCCTCGGGCTTTGCGGAAGCCGGTGCGCCTGAACTGCAGGCTGAAATCGTCGAGATCGGCAAGAAGTACAACGTCCGCCTGATGGGACCGAATATCTACGGCTTCTACTATACCCCCGCCAATCTCTGCGCCACGTTCTGCACCGCCTACGACGTCAAGGGCCATGCGGCGCTGTCGTCGCAGTCCGGCGGTATCGGCATGGCGATCATCGGCTTCTCGCGCTCCGCCAAGATGGGCGTCTCCGCGATCGTCGGCCTCGGCAACAAGTCCGATATCGACGAGGACGATTTGTTGGCCTTCTTCGAGCAGGACCCGAACACCAATTTGATCGCGCAGCACTGCGAAGACCTGAAAGACGGTCGCGCCTTCGCGGAGGCCGCAAAGCGCGTCTCCAAGAAGAAGCCGGTCGTGGTGCTGAAGGCGGGCCGCACATCGGCTGGTGCCAAGGCTGCGTCCTCGCACACCGGCGCGCTCGCCGGCAACGACAAGATCTACGAGGACGTGTTCAAGCAGTCCGGCGTGATCCGCGCGCGCTCCTTACGGCAATTGCTCGAGTTCGCGCGCGGTCTGCCGGTGCTGCCGGCGCCGAAGGGCGAAAACGTGCTGATCATCACCGGCGCCGGCGGCTCGGGCGTACTTTTGTCGGATTCGGTGGTCGACAACGGTCTGTCATTGATGACGATGCCGCCGGACCTCGACGCCGCGTTCCGCAAGTTCATCCCGCCGTTCGGCGCGGCCGGCAACCCGGTCGACATCACCGGCGGGGAGCCGCCGATCACTTACGTCAACACTGTCAAGCTCGGCCTGTCCGATGAGCGCATTCA
>VAZH01000030.1 GCA_005884465.1 Alphaproteobacteria bacterium
TCCGAAACCTGCCGCCTTAGTGTGAGGTACATCACGCGGTTTCAGGGAGAAGGAAGGCCTTGGGCGGCACCCGCGGGTCGGAACTGCAATCATGTTGCCCTTATAGCACAGCCTGCGGAAATCATGGCCGGAACGGGCGCGAGGAACGTTACGAACTTCCAGCGTGTGCGAGTCTCCCTTACAAAGTGCCTGCAATTTGATTTTTTGCTGGAATTGAAATTCGGGGGCCCTTTCCATGAACCTTAGATTGAAAGCACGCGAAGGTCGTTTACTGGCGGGGTTTGCTTTCGCAGTAGCGATTTCGACGGGCTCTGGGGCATTCGCACAAAACTGCACGGGCAACGTCACGGGTCCTGGCGCATCTGCTTTCGGGCCAGCATTGACCGCCCTTGCGGGGGCCGGGGGATCTGCGGCTGGCTCCTATGCCGCTACCTTGGGAAACATGAGTACCGCTTTCCTGAGCCAGCAAGGCAGCGCTTTTGTCTCGGCGCCGGGCGACCCAAAGCCCAATCAGCCCGGCGGCGGCGTCTGGGTTCGCGGCGTTGGCGGCGAAGTCACCAACAAGTTCAGCTCAAACGTGACAGCTACTCTGACCGCGCCTTTTCCGTTTAGCACCGCTTTCAATACGCAAAGCCAGCTGAATTGCCCCGGTAGTGTTCACAATTCCTTTGCCGGCGCCCAGGTCGGGCAGGACATTGCCCGCCTCAACTGGGGCGGCTGGAATCTGCACTGGGGCACCACCGCTGGCTATTTGTCGTCCCATGCCACCGACAACACCGGTGGCTCGAGTAACTTCGAGGTGCCATTCATCGGCACTTACCTGGTTGCTACCTATGGCCGATTTTTCGCCGACATCATGGTCCGTGAGGAATTCTACAGCGCAAATCTGAACAATCCACTGGTGGGCCTGTTCGGTCAGCAGGTCGGCGCGCAGGGTGTCTCGGTGGCGGTGTCGGGCGGATATAATTTCGCGCTGGCCAATAACTGGTTCATCGAGCCGTCGGCAGGGTTCATCTGGTCAAGAACGAACGTCGATTCGTTCAATGTCAGCGGCGGCGTCCTTGGGAACGGCATCGTCGCCAACTTCTCGACGGCCCCGATCGAGAGTGAGATCGGCCGTCTGAGCCTGCGTGTCGGAACGACGATTTCGTCCGGCTACATGATCTGGCAGCCGTTCGCCTCGGCCAGCGTGTTCCACGAATTCGCGGGCAATGTGACCAACACGGCTACATCGCTTCCGAATGGCGCATTCGCCTTTCTCGGCACCTGTCCTTTGTGCATAACCACACCAGTCACGCTTACCGGCACCAACAGCACGACACGTGTCGGCACCTACGGCCAATACTCGCTGGGCCTGGCCGCGCAGGTGGCGAACACCGGCTGGCTCGGCTTCGTGCGGGTCGACTACCGCAATGGCAACAATATCGAAGGCTGGACCGGCAACGGCGGTCTCCGCTATCAGTTTACGCCCGAGACAATCGCTGCCGTCATGCCGACCAAAGCACCGGTAAGGGCGAGCACGGTGATCCCACCCACTTACTGGACCGGCTTCTATATCGGCGGCTTCGCCGGCGTGGCTTATGGAAAGACCGATATTCGGTTTGTCGGGGATCCCGGCGCTGCCAGCACCAATCCGTGGGTGTTGGGCGCTCTGGGCGGCGGTACGCTCGGCTACAACTATCAGGTCAACAGCTGGGTCTTCGGTATAGAAGGCGATGTCGGCGCCGCCAATCTCCACGGGGCCAGAACGTGCGGAACAGACACGGGCAAGGACGTCAATGGCACGCAAGTCAGATTCAGCCCGGCGTTCTTGAACTGTCAGAACGTGGTGAACTGGATGGCAACGGCTGCGGCCCGCCTTGGATATGCGTGGGACCGGACGCTGTTTTACGTGAAAGCAGGTGGCGCCTGGGCTGACGACCAAGTCAACGTGAGCTGCATCTTCGGTCCGGTCAATGGAACCTTGGGCGCCGGGAATAGTGCGTGCGTAAATCAGGCGGTTGCGTTGACGAATGGCTTCAGCACCAGCGGTCATCGTAGCGGCTGGCTGATCGGCTACGGCACCGAGTTCGACCTTGGAGGGAACTGGTCTGCCAAGGCAGAATACGACTACATCGACTTCGGCTCCCGCACGGCGCTTGCGACCGATGGCATCACCATCTTGAAGGACAGTGGCGCAATCAGCCAGGTCAAGATTGGGGTGAACTACCGGTTTAGCGGTCCGGCAGCAGTCGTCGCCCGATACTGATTGCCGTTGCTGAGCCCGGCTGGCCGGTCGGATCAGGCATAACTCCGAAGATGTATCGGGCGGTCGTCCAAAACGACCGCCCGATTGTTTAAGGCGTCCGGGTTTGAACCGCATTCTGGATTTGACGCTGGCTGGTCCTGACAACCGCAAGTTCAAGGACAGGCGCCGACCGGCCGCTGCCCAAAAGTACCGCCCGGTCATCTCGACAAGGATAGCCAAGGTCGTATAGACGACCTCGGCGCACCCGATCCTGCTCTCGCGCCAAATGATGAGCCCGCGATTCCATGACTACGTCCAAGCGATATGACCGGATCGCCTTCGTCGCGAGTGCCGGCGCGGAGGCCCAGCAGGCGCTTGCCCAGCTGGTCGGGCTCTACGGCAATCACGATCCCACTGAGGCCGATGTCGTGGTGGCGCTCGGCGGCGACGGGTTGATGCTGCAAACGCTGCACCAGCACATGCGTTCGGGCAAGCCGATCTACGGCATGCATCGCGGCACTGTCGGCTTTCTGATGAACGAGTTCAGCGCGCAGGATCTGCACGCCCGACTGGCGGCCGCGCGGGAATCGCTCATCAATCCGCTGTTGATGCGCGCCACCGATGTGCATGGCGCCGTGCATCTTCATCATGCCATCAATGAGGTCTCGCTGTTTCGCCAGACCCATCAGGCCGCGCGTTTGAAGATCCTGATCGACGAGCGCGAACGCATGGCGGAGCTGATCGCCGATGGCATCATGGTGGCGACGCCTGCCGGATCGACCGCTTACAATCTCTCGGCGCAGGGGCCGATCCTGCCGATCAATGCCGCACTGCTGGCGTTGACGCCGATCAGCGCGTTCCGCCCGCGCCGCTGGCGCGGCGCCCTGCTGCCCAACAGCGCCTTTGTCGTCATCGAAGTGCTCGAGGGTGACAAGCGCCCGGTCGCCGCGGTGGCCGATCACGACGAAGCGCGCGACGTCCGCCGCGTCGAGGTGCTTTCCGACAAGACCATCTCGATGCGGATGCTGTTCGACCCCGGCCATAGCCTGGAAGAGCGCATCCTAAGCGAGCAGTTCGGCCACTGATCCGCCCCCGCTCCGCAACCATTCGTTAACCGGCGCCGCGATATGGTTAACGGCGGTATACCGTTTCACCGGTATGCCCTCGGGGTCGGGCCATGTTCCGCATCGATTTCAACAAGCTGCGATTTCTTGTCTGCGACGACAATCCGCATATGCGCCGCATTTTGCGGACGCTGCTGCATTCGTTCGGCGTCCGCGAGGTCTACGAATCCGAAGACGGCGCGACCGCGCTCGAAATGTACAGCCACTACGTTCCGGATATCGTCATCACCGACTGGTCGATGCCGATTTTCGATGGCCTCGAGCTCGCGCAGATGATCCGGCAGCCGGAATCAAAGGGCAATCCCTACGCTCCCATCATCATGTTGACCGGCCATTCCGAGAAGCGGCGCGTCACGGTGGCGCGCGACGCCGGCGTGACCGAATTCCTGGCAAAGCCGATCTCGGCCAAGGGGCTTTATCAGCGCATCCTGAACGTCGTCGCCAATCCGCGCCCGTTCATCAAGACCAAGACCTATTTCGGCCCGGACCGCCGGCGCAATACCAACAACGCCTATATCGGCCCCGAGCGCCGCGTTGGCGGCGAGGTGGAAGTCATGCAACAGCCGTCGCTGCTCGACAAGGCGCGCTCGGCGGTCTAGCGCCGGCCTGGAGAGACCATCATGACGAAGCAAAAGCCGGGGACGATAGAGGTCAAGTCATTTGGCGATCACCACGTGATCACGCAGCCCAATCCCCTGCGCAAGGTATTGCTGCGCGTTCCCGAATCCGACCTCGACGATCCCGTCGGACGCGCGGAAAAGGCGCTCGCCGGACTGTCCGGCGAATTCAAGAACTGGATGGCGATCGAGGCCGACCGGCTCTCGGCGGCGCATGTGGTCGTTCTCCGCAACGGCTTCACCACCGACAACCGCGAAGAGCTGTTTCGCGCCGCCCATGACATCAAGGGCGACGCCGCCACTTTTGGGTACCCCTCCGCTGGCGCTGCCGCCGAGAGCCTGTGCAGGATCATCGAACACGCGCCCGATCTCGACAAGGTGCCGTCGGAGCTGATCGCGCATCATATCAATGCGATCCAGGCCATCGTGCGCGAGCGCACCAAGCTCGACACCGTCAGCACGGCCAGCGAATTGAGCCGACAGCTGCGCGGAGTGGCGGACGAATATCTCACTTACGCCAATCGCGACCGTCCCGAGCACCTCGAAGCAATCCTGGCGCCCAGCATCGCACCGGGGGAATGAGGAAAAGTCTCTCAGCATGTCGCCCCCGCGAACGTGGGGACGCATAATCACAGCCGGTCGTTGTTGCGACGAGACCTCAGGGTAACTAACGCTTCCCGGATCATCACCGACACGGCATATGGGTCCGCTTTCGCGGAGACGACGTTGATAATTTTGGAAGTCAAGCCGCGATCAGTTCATATCGGATTGGGGCAATCGCCTGTTCAGCAATCAGCTCGCTGCAGAACATGCGGGCTTCCTCCCGCGCCGACTCGGTCGCAAACCGTCGCAGCAGGATCAATAGCGGCTCCGCGGCTTGCCGGTCTGTCTCGCAATGCGTGAGCACGCGTTCGACCATCCGGCGCCGCAATCTGGCCGCGCCCGCGACGGTGTCGACATAGCCGGTTTCCTGGCTGGCTTCGAGCGCCACCTTGAACGCGGCAAACGTCGATTCCGGCAATCCGGCGCGTATCAGCAGCGCCCGCAGGCTCGCGCCACCGCGCTCATGCAGCAGCGCGGAGACGCGGGCTTGCGGCAGGTCAGACAATTCCGACAACGCGTGATCGAACAGTTCGAGATTGTTCGACAGTAATGCGCGCAGGATCAGCCCGGCGGTAAGCTGGCCGGTGGCGCGAAGATGCCGCACCAGGCCGCGCATGTCGTGGCCGCGCGAACGCGCCGCGATATTCATGGTCGAGCGGTCGCGCGCCTCGCTGGCGATCCGCCCCACCCGATCGGCGCTGATCCAGTTCCGTGCGAGAACGAACTGCGCCAGCGTGTCCGACAGCTTGGCGACCAGCGCGGCCCGCGTCGCGGCGGGCAGGTCGTCCAGCACCAGCATCGATTCCCGGATCGCGGCCAGATGGCCGTGGCGTTCGACGATGCGGTCCCATGAAAACGGCGCAAGTTCGGCATGGGCATTTTCGATCAGCTCGAGCGCCGCCGCGGGCGTGCCGACTTCGGCGATCGCGGCGCAGACGGAAGCCGGCAGCTTGACGCGCCTGGCGATGGCGCATTGCATCTCGCAATTGCCGGTCGCGACGATGTCGACGAGGTCGGCGTCGATCAGAAGCGGTGAATGCTCGAGGATCGGAAGCGCGATCGACGGCTGATCGAGCGACAGCGCCTGGACGATGGCCGCGGGCGCTTCCGCGCTGCGCGCAAACACCTCGGCCATGGCCTGGCGCACCAGTGGAGATGCATCGTCGAGCATCATCAACAGCGCGCCTTCGGCGGCGGCGCGATCGTCTTCCGTAAGATCCGAAATCAGCCAGGCCCGCGCCAGCGCTCGCGTTGCCTCTGCCCGCTCGCCTGCCGGAGCGGTCCTGATCCAACTGATGAACTGCCGAACGATCATTGCCCTGCCGGCTTACGCAACGTGAGATGACATCATGACTCGATGCCAGTGCAACAGAAAATAAACCACGACGCTTAATAAAGCGTTCACCATAAACGGCTGGTTCTATTGACGTTTGGTTAAGGATAGGAGGCTGGACAAGCCCAAAGGGTCCTGATCCTGAGGAGCCGCGTCTCCGTGCGGCGTCTCGAAGGATGGCGGCAATCTCATGGTTCGAGACGGCGCAAGCGCGCCTGCTCAACATGAAGAACTTAGCTGCTGAACGTGCCGGTGCGGTCGCTGAAGAGATCGAACGGTTGCGGCGCGCGAACGGTCGGCGTGCGCGACGAAGGATTGTCCCACAATTCGCGAACCGTCGAAGAGACCGGCTGAGATCGTTCGCCGGCCTGAAACAGCGAGCGGAAGATCGGATCGGTCGGCGGCAAGGCATTGGTCGCGCTCGACGCGAATGCCATCTTGACCGGCGCGACGGAGCGATCCTCCGGGAAAGCCGAGAGATAGGCGGCATTGTCGATCGGCTGGGTCGCCGGTGCGGCACTCGCGAACGTCACACGTGTCGGCGTGTCGCCGACCGCCGCCATGGCCGTGCGCGTCGCCTGTGAACTGGCGGCGCCAGCGTAACGCGAGCTCAACACCGAATAGACTTCGGAGACGCTGCGCGCGCGTCCAGAGCGGTCGAAGAAGATCGAACGGTTCGCCGCAGCGGCGTTCGGAAACAGCCGAGCGGCGGAGGCATTCGGATTGTCCTCGGCATTCGAGATCAGCCTGGCCGCGCCGCCGACGCCCATGAAGTGCGCCATATAGAGTTCGCCGTCAGTCGGACGCCGGCCGATCTTGCCGGTAAGCCTGAAGCTGTTGGACTGGGTCAGAACGGCCGCCATCGACGAGGCGGCGTCGGGATCGTCGCGCAGCTTCATGATGGCGCTTCGCGCGGCGGGATCGCGGACGGAGTAACTGCCTGAGGGCGATTTGCTGATGGCGTCGGCGTATTTGCCGTAGCCGAGTTGCGCGCCGGCCTCTTTCACGGTGCCGAGCCAGGTCTGGTCGATGAATTGATAGAGCCCACGCGCCGACGAGGTCGAGGCGGCTGCCTTCGGATTGAAATTGGATTCCATCTTCGCGGTGGCGAGCAGATATTCGAAGCTGATACCGGTGGTGTTGGCGGCCTGCTTGATCGCGCCGGCGATCCGCACCCGCGAGGGGTCGACACCTGCCGTTGCCGTGGCGTTTGAAATGTCGACCGACATATGTTGGTGCCCCGCGCCTCGCGAAACGCCCGCCCCGTTCATACCGCCATTACCCTGCGGCGATTATGGTTAATGGCAGGTTAACGAGGAATCCCAGCCCCGGCCGTCTTTCCCGGTGTGCAATTGCACATCGGGGAATGACGAAATCACTTTTTATAAATTGCTTTTGGATCGAACAGGATGTCCGCGTCCACGAACGACAATCGCGCCCCGCCCTCGCCTGCGTCGACCTTGCGGTAGAAGCATGAACGACGGCCGGTGTGGCACGCCGCGCCCGACTGCTCGACCCGGATCCAGACGGCGTCCTGATCGCAATCCATTCGCATCTCGACGACTCGCTGCGTGTGACCTGAAGTCTCACCTTTTCGCCACAACGCGTTGCGGGAGCGGCTGAAGTACCAGCCTTCCCCGCTTGCGATGGTCTTGCGCAGGGCTTCGTCGTTCATATGCGCGACCATCAGCACCTCGCCGGTGCCGGCGTCGGTAACAACACAGGTCACAAGACCGGCGGCGTCGAATTTGGGCTGAAGCTTAAGCCCATCCTCGATGTCATTAAAATCTGCTGATGTGGACACGGTCAGCCCTCGCAAAATCAGCGAGGGCTACCGCTGCGACCCTCGCACCATGGACAGGAAACGCGCCTGCTCCGCCGGATTGTCGCGGAACATGCCGGTAAAGCGGCTGGTGAACGTCATCGCGCCATGCTTGGCGACGCCGCGCACCGACATGCAGGTATGCTCCGCCTCGATCATCACTGCAACGCCCCGAGGTTTGAGAATTTCGTCGATAGCGGCCGCGATCTGGGCGGTCAGATGCTCCTGGGTCTGCAGACGGCGTGCGAAGATATCGGTGAGGCGCGCCAGCTTCGACAGTCCCACGACCCGCTCGACCGGTGTATAGGCGATATGCGCCCTGCCGTAGAACGGCATCATGTGATGTTCGCATTGCGAGGTGAATTCGATGTCGCGGACCAGCACGAAATCGTCATAACCCGCGGTTTCACCGAAAGTGCGGTTGAGCGCCTCCGCCGGACACTGATGGTAACCCTGATAAAGTTCGTCGAAGGCTTCGACCACCCGGCGCGGCGTATCCAACAGGCCCTCGCGGGCAGGGTTTTCGCCGATATAGCTGAGCAGGGTCTCGACTGCGTGCTCGGCCTCGGCGCGCGACGGACGCAGCTGGTCCGCGCGTACCGCAGCGGCCAGGAATTCGGCAGGATCCAGTTCGGCGGGACGGCCTTCCGGAATCTTTGATTCCGGCGGCTTTGCGTCCGACGGCTTGCCTGGGCGGAGCGATTTGATCAATGCGTCCATGTCAACTCCGTTCGACCGGTCTCACATGGACCGGAGTGTCACCGGCAGACGGGGCGGCTTGCCGCCGGACGCCTGAGTCCCACATTCCTAACACCACAGCGGCCGAATTGGCTTCCATTTTCGGGCCTGCACGGAAAACGGCCGCACTGTATTTCCGCCATTTGCGACCATATATAGGACCAGGGAACGCGGTCGCCAAGGGCGATCGCGCCGGGGAGCAGAGACCTCGATCGTATGCTGAACGACATTTACAACAAGCGCATCATCGAATTGGCCGGCAACATTCCCCGGCTCGGCCAACTAGCCGCACCCGATGCCAGCGCGACAGCGCATTCCAAACTGTGCGGTTCGACCGTCAAGGTCGACGTCAAAATGGACGGACCCTTGGTCACCGACTTTGCCCATGATGTGAAGGCCTGCGCGCTCGGCCAGGCCTCCTCCTCGATCATGGCACGCAACGTCGTCGGCTCGACGGCGGGCGAACTGCGTGAACTGCGCGAGACCGTCCGCAAGATGCTGAAGGAAAACGGCAGCCCGCCGCAAGGCAAGTGGGCCGATATCGGGCTGCTCGAGCCGGTGCGCGACTACAAGGCTCGGCATGCCTCGACGATGCTGACCTTCGATGCCGTGGTCGACGCGATCGGCCAGATCGAGGCGAAGCGCAAACAGCCGGTTTCGGCGCAAGGATAACGGCTCCGTCATTCCGGGACGGGCGTCTTCGCGTGGACCTCAGATGTGCAATTGCACATCGGGGAACCTCGAGCTGATAACTTCCAGATTTGCAGGTTTCAGCCCAGCGCCTGTCATCGGGCGGCGCGGAGCGCCGGCCCGTTGCGGGCCGCCGGAATGACGATTCAGGATTTATCGCTGCAGCTATTTCGCAGGCGGCGGCGGCGCCGCGGCGTTACCGCCGGTCGGAGCGAGAGCTTCGGCGGTCTTGGTCGATTTCGCCGACTGAGGATTTGTCTCAGTCTCCATCGCCTTGCTGACGAAGCGATCCTGCACGGATTTAGCTGCGGCGTCGGCCACCGGCACGTTTGCGGTATCCATGTGCGGCAGCACCTCGGCAACCGCATCGGTGGTCACGAGATTGGTCAGCCGCAACTCCGCCGGCGATAATTCGTGCAGATCCTCCCATGGCGCAACGTTCAGCGACAGCGACAAGAGATCGCCCGCCCCGCCCATGTCGAAGGTGTATTTGGCAAGACGCCCGATGTCGCGTTCCACGATCATCAGATCATGGGCGCTATAGCTTGCCGCCTTGGCGTCATCGGCGCGGTCGCCCATCCAGATCTGATGCACCCTGACATGCGCGGCCTCGGGCACATAACGCGTCTTGCCCGACAGCAGCAGGAACACGCACATCGACTCGCAATAGGCTTCGGGCGCGACGATTGCGCGATCGCGCTGCGCAGTCCGGGTCTGAACGCTGGTACCGACGGTCGTCAGCGCACCAAGATTGCGCCAGCGCCGTCCAAGCGCGATCGAGTCGTTGACCGAACCGCCACTGGAATCCAACACGATGGTCACACCGCCGAGCTGGCGTCCGCGCGCGAATTCATCGAAATCCTTGGGACTATCGGCGGTAACAACGCCGACCGCGCTGACCCAGCCCCGACAATCCGGTTGGCACGCGACCCAGCTGAACTTCATGGGTAATTTGCGTTCTTCGAGCGTGACGCTGGCATGTGCTGAGCCGCCGAGCACAGCGATCGCGCCAGGCATGGCGATGCAAAGGCCGGCGGCGCCAATCAGCGCCCAACCGCGAAAATCAAGCGACCTTACGAACTTCAATTTGGTCCTTCCCCCAAAGCCCATAGGAGCAATGGCCCCGGTTTAACGCCAGTTGATTCTGTCATACCGGCATTGTGAAAAGGGTAACCGTGCAAAGCGCTGTCGTCCATAGAACCTTTGCTGCACCGCCACCCAAAACATGCGATATTTCTAAACTGTGGCGCAAATATCTGTGAATGTCGGTTCCATGCCCGGGAACCGCGCAAATCCACGCCCATGAATGCAGCAGGCCGCCCATGAAGCATTCATCGTACTGTCCCGACTGTACCGGCGCGATGCAACGCCTGCCGCGCAATGCCGGGCGGGCGTTGATCTGGATTTACCGGCATACCCTGTCGCCGCTGGTCGGCTACAACTGCCGACACCTGCCGACCTGCTCGGTCTATGCCGACGAGGCGATCGAGCGCTTTGGGCTGTGGGCAGGAGGATGGATGACCCTGGCGCGATTGCTGCGCTGCCAGCCATGGGGCACTTCGGGGATCGACAACGTGCCCCTCACGAGACCGCCGGGCGCGCGATGGTATCTGCCGTGGCGATTCGGCCGATGGCGCGGCGTCAACGCTCCCTGAACAGTTGGTCGCGCACCGCCTTCAACTGAAATGCGCGCGTGCCGGGAACGGCAGCGCCATCGCCGCATTGATTTGATACCTCGTTGGGGAGGTCAAGAACAATGCGCTGGAAAATCAGCCACCGTGGTCACGATCCCAGACATATCGATCTGTTGGCGGCTCTTGCGCTGGTCATGGTAATCATCGCGGCTTGGAGATTTTTTGAAATCGGGTCCGACACGCCCAAACCCGCGGCCTTCATCGTCCCCAGCCAAAGCGTTCGCTGGTGAGGCGCGCCAGGTGCCTTCGACCGCAACGGTTCACGCCAGCAATGCATCTAGCGCCAAAACCATGGAAAGCCTCTGGGCGGGATAGATTCCGGCGGGCGAAGCCGGCGGGGACGCCGCGGCGCTGGCGGAGGCGGAGATACGGCCGATGGGGCGGCGGCAACGTGCCCTGAATCATCAGAGGGCAGCTTGACCGCCAGCAGCAGGTTCGACTCATGCGAACGCCAGCGATAGCCAATGCCGAAATCCATCGACTGGCTCCGCCTGAACAGCTCGGCATATTGCGGCTGGTACCTTGCGGGGAATTCGGCAATCGGACCGGCATAACGGCCGAACGGAAACAACCGCCATTTCTTCGGATCATAACTGCCGAGCGGAATGCCGGAATCGTCCTGGATGATAGTGGCGCTGTTGGCGAGCAAAAAGTCGCGCACCGTGGTGAAATTGCCGGAATGCAGCAGATAGGACGCGCTCTTGATCAGGCTGTTGCCGGGCGCCAGTGTCCCACAAAATTTCAGGAAGCCCGCGCTCCTCACGCCGCTGTTCGAAAGATCGGTGGAGAAATAATAAAGCGTCCTTTCCTGGCCGTCGCTTGCGGCGAACAGGA
>VAZH01000480.1 GCA_005884465.1 Alphaproteobacteria bacterium
TGAACCCGGAAGAGTCTGGGGGATGGTTGGGTACCTCATCCTGAGGAGCGGCGTCTTCGCCGCGTCTCGAAGGATGGGGCTGGCCTCATGGTTCGAGACGGCGCAAGGGCGCCTCCTCACCATGAGGGGTTAGCGTGGTGCCCCATAACTGTCATTCCGGGGCGCGTAGCGCGAACCCGGAACCTGGATTCCGGGTTCTGGTCCTTCGGACCATCCCTGAAATGACGATAAAATGCTCTCGCCGGAGGCCAAAAACCCCGCTAAGCTGCAGAAATCGGGCCGAGCGACGGCTTCCCTTGACTTTCGGGGGTTCGCCGCTATGGTTCGCGCAACCTTTGGGAAGTCCGAGCGGCTATATGAGCAATAAAATTACCAAACTGCTTATCGTCGTCGTACCCAGGCGCACCGCCGGGGATGGCTAAGGCCATCCCAAATTCAGGCGGTGTGCATGGGGCCTCTTGGGCCCTTTTTTATTTCTCGAAATCCAACTGAAGAAAAGCCGCGCAACAACAGCGCATCCGGAGCAAGCCATGAGCGACAAGAGCCACGATCCCAATCAGATGACCGGCGCAGCAATGGTCGTGCGCGCGCTGATCGATCATGGCGTCAAGCATATCTTCGGCTATCCCGGCGGCGCGGTGCTTCCGATCTATGACGAGATCTTCCAGCAAAGTGAAGTCGAGCACATCCTGGTGCGGCATGAGCAGGGCGCCGGCCACGCCGCGGAGGGCTATTCGCGCTCCACCGGAAAGCCGGGCGTGGTGCTGGTGACATCAGGGCCGGGCGCCACCAACATGGTGACGCCGCTGACCGATGCGCTGATGGATTCGATCCCGCTGGTGTGCATCACCGGGCAGGTGCCGACGCATCTGATCGGCAACGACGCATTCCAGGAATGCGACACCGTCGGCATCACCCGACCCTGCACCAAGCACAACTGGCTGGTGCGCGACGTCAACGACCTTGCCAAAGTGCTGCACGAGGCGTTCTACGTCGCGAGCACCGGGCGTCCCGGCCCCGTGGTGGTCGACGTGCCGAAGGACGTGCAATTCGCGGTCGGCACCTATCATCCGCCGCGCAAGTCCGACGTGCACGTGTCCTATACGCCGCGGGTCAAGGGCGATGCGGCGCAGATCCGCAAAGCCGTGGCGCTGCTCGCCTCCGCCAAGCGCCCGGTGATCTACACCGGCGGCGGGGTCATCAATTCCGGACGGGAGGCTTCAAAGCTGTTGCGCGAGCTGGTCGAAGCCACCGGCTTTCCGATCACCTCTACCCTGATGGGCCTCGGCGCTTACCCGGCGTCGGGCAAGAACTGGCTCGGCATGCTGGGCATGCACGGCACCTATGAGGCCAACATGGCGATGCATGATTGCGACGCTATGCTGTGCGTCGGCGCGCGCTTCGACGACCGCATCACCGGACGCACCGATGCGTTCTCGCCGGGCTCGAAGAAAATCCACATCGATATTGATCCATCCTCGATCAACAAGAACATCCGCGTCGATATTCCGATCATCGGCGATGCCGCCAATGTGCTCGGCGATCTGTTGCAGGTGTTCAAGGCGGAGGCGAAGAAGCCGGATATCCGCGCCTGGTGGCAGGAGATCGCGAAATGGCGCGCGCGCAATTCGCTGTCCTACAAACAGAACAGCGATATCATCCTGCCGCAATTCGCGATCCAGCGGTTGTTCGACGCGACGCGCGGGCGTGACGTCTACATCACCACCGAAGTCGGCCAGCACCAGATGTGGGCGGCGCAGTTCTTCGGCTTCGAGGAGCCGCACCGCTGGATGACCTCGGGCGGTTTGGGTACCATGGGCTATGGCCTGCCGGCGGCGGTCGGGGTGCAGGTCGCCCATCCCGACAGCCTTGTGATCGACATCGCCGGCGACGCCTCGGTGCAGATGACGATGCAGGAGATGTCGACGGCTGTTCAACATGAATTGCCGATCAAGATCTTCATCCTGAACAACCAGTACATGGGCATGGTGCGGCAGTGGCAGCAGCTCCTGCATGGCAACCGGCTGTCGCATTCCTATTCGGAGGCGCTGCCGGATTTCGTCAAGCTCGCACAGGCCTATGGCTGCGTCGGCATCCAGGCCATAAAGCCCGGCGATCTCGACGGCGCAATCAAGGAGATGATCAACGTCAAGCGTCCGGTGCTGTTCGATTGCCGGGTGGCGGCGCTGGAGAATTGCTTCCCGATGATTCCCTCCGGCAAGGCGCACAACGAAATGCTGCTGCCGGTGGAAGCCACCGACGAGGCCACCGCCACGGCCTTCGCCGGCGGCAAGGCGCTGGTGTGAGGATGAGAGATAGAAGCCGTCATGGCCGGGCTTGTCCCGGCCATCCACGTCTTCCTTCTTGCGCGGACTTAAGACGTGGATGCCCGGCACAAGGCCGGGCATGACGACGGAAAGATCGAGGAATTGAAATGAACCAGCCCGCATCCGCCTACTTCATGGAAGAGCGCCACGAGCCGGCCGAGTCGCACACCCTCTCGGTACTGGTGCAGAACGAGCCGGGCGTGCTCGCGCGGGTGATCGGGCTGTTCTCCGGCCGCGGCTACAACATCGAAAGTCTTACCGTCTCCGAGACCGAGAACCAGAAGCACGTCTCCCGCATCACCATCGTCACCACGGGCACGCCGATGGTGATCGAACAAATCAAGCACCAGCTCGACCGCATGGTGCCGGTGTACCGCGTCGTCGACATGACGCTGACCGGCCGCTCGATCGAGCGCGAACTGGCGATGGTGAAACTGCGCGGCACCGGCGACCACCGCGTCGAGGCGCTGCGGCTGGCGGAGGCATTTCGTGCGCGGGTGATCGACGCCACCACCGAAAGCTTCGTGTTCGAAATCACCGGCAATTCCGCCAAGATCAACCAGTTCATCGATCTGATGCGCCCGCTCGGCCTGGTCGAGGTCTCGCGCACCGGCGTTGCCGCCATCGGGCGCGGGCCTGAGGGGATGTGAACCATGCTGGCGCGCGACTGGTATTACAATGAGCGGCGGCAGATCGGGCTGGATTCCGCCGTCGCCTCGATCTACGACCGCCATGACGACAGCGACATCCGCGCCCGCACGGCGCTGACCATGCTGGGGGTGCAGCGCGGCTGGCGGGTGGCCGATATCGGCTGCGGCAACGGCGTGCTGGCCTGCGAGGCCGCGCTGATGGGCGCCGAGGTCGATGCCATCGATATTTCCCCCGCCATGCTGGCGCTGGCGGAAATCCAGGCGCGCGACCGCAGGGTCGCGATCAGGACCCAGTCGGCCGGCCTACTCAGTTTCACCTATCAGCCTGATACCTATGACCTGATCGTCAGCGAGTTCGCGCTGCATCA
>VAZH01000481.1 GCA_005884465.1 Alphaproteobacteria bacterium
CGTTTGTCGGAGAAAATTCAGAGTGAGGCTTGCTCACCTCTCCCGCCTGCGGGGAGCATGGGCCGCCTTTGGCCGTCCCTAGATACCGGTCCGGATTTCGCGCTTGCGCATCCCCCACCATCCAGTCTTCCCGAACCACGGAAACTGTCGTCGATCGAAAAGAGGCCGTTTCTGCGGGGATTCTTGACGCCTTTTGAGACTCAAGTGCGAGCCGATCATTTCCGAAGAACCCCAGCTGCCTCAGAAACGCTCGGTCTCTGCAGCAACCATGCCAAAGGGCACCGTTGACCGGATCAGCCATTGTCGGGGCATTTTGCCTGTAAAGGCCGCACGCGACAAAACCGGCCCCTCGACCAAACCTCTAGCCCTTCTCTTGAAGGGTGCTTGCACCGTTGACAGGCTTTGCGAGATATCAACGACCTCTTGCCCGGGGTGACGGCTTGCGGTTAAATGCCAGTCGTCGCGTAACTGGCGAGCTTGGGATGGGACACCATCGGGGAGCGCGACATTCACTAGCCGTTCGCCTGGGCAGCCGACTTCAAATGTCGGTCCATCTTCCTGAAGGGAGACGCCCATGGACGCCTATCGCGCGCAACTCCAATCCTTCGATCAAGATATCGCCGATGCTATTCGCGGAGAGGAGCGCCGCCAGTCCGATGGCGTCGAGATGATCCCCTCGGAGAATTACACCTATCCAGAAGTATTGGCAGCCCTTGGATCGGTCCTTACCAACAAGTATTCTGAAGGATATCCGGGTCGACGCTATTACGGCGGCCAAGAATATACGGACGTAATCGAGAATATCGCGCGTGATCGCGCCTGCGCGCTCTTCAGAGCCGAACACGCAAATGTACAGCCGCTGTCTGGATCGCCGATGAACCAGGCATGCTATTTCGCCTTTCTAAATCCCGGCGACACGGTGCTGGCGATGGACCTGTCGCATGGCGGCCACCTGACGCATGGAGCGCCGGTTTCGCACATGGGCAAGGTATTCAACTTCGTGCGTTACAAAAGTGCCCCGCAGCAGGGCGGTGCTATCGATTTCGACGCGCTTATGACGGTCGCAAAGGCGACCCGACCTAAAATCGTGCTTTGTGGTTATTCGTCGTACCCACGTGACTATGATTACGCGTCGTTCAAAGAGGTCGCCGATGAAGTCGGCGCATTGACGATGGCTGACATCTCCCATATCGGCGGGCTGGTCGCGGCAAACGTCATGCGTAATCCGTTCGATTCGGGTTTCGATGTTGTCACGACCACAACTCACAAGACGTTGCGCGGATCGCGCGGCGGACTGATTCTGAGCAAAGCGGCGTACGCGAAGAAGATCGACAGCGCGGTTTTTCCAGGCCTGCAGGGCGGGCCGCACATGAACAACATCGCCGGAGCAGCGATCACGTTCAAGAAGGCGGCGGCGTCCGAGTTTATCGAGTACGCGCAAGCTACGCTGCGCAATGCGAAGGCGCTGGCGGCGGCGCTTCTCGCGGAAGGCGTGACGCTAGTTACCGGCGGCACTGACAATCATCTGCTCGTGATCGATACCGTGGCGAGTTTTGATGTAGACGGGCAGGTGGCGGAAGAAGCGCTCGACAGCATTGGCATTACGACGAACAAGCAGGTCATCCCTGACGACACGCGCCCACCCTTGCGCCCAAGTGGACTGCGCCTTGGTACGCCAGCTTGCACCACGCGCGGAATGTGCGAGGACGATATGGGGAGGATCGCGCAATGGATCGTCAAGACATTGCGCCATCCCAAAGACACAGCAGCAGTAGAAGCGACGCGTGAGGAGGTAAAAGCCACGTGCAGGCGCTATCCAGTGCCGGGGATTTCGTAATCCTTCCTCGAAGGGCGGAAATGCACCCGCGAATGGAATTGCAGCGTAACAAGATCGACAAGAATAGCGCCCGCGTGCTTGCGCGACTGTTGCGCTCCGGTTGGTTCGAGCCGGTGCACGCCAACGGCGCGCCAGCAACCGCATGAAACTGTTGTTCCGCCATCGCAGAACATTTGAAACGCAAACTGACGGACACCGAGAGCGAAAAACTTGATCCCCAAAACCACCGCGCTATATCGACGCTTTCCACATCATGCATTGAGCAAACATGACGACCACCGATCCATCCGTCGAATCCCAACCGTTCCAGGCCGAGGTTTCCCAGCTGCTGCACCTGATGGTGCATTCGGTCTATTCGGAGACCGACATTTTCCTGCGCGAGCTGATCTCGAACGCATCCGACGCCTGCGACAAGCTGCGCTATGAGGCCATCGCCAAACCCGAACTGATCGAAGACGGCGAGCCGCCGAAAATTTCGATCGTGCCGAACAAGCAGGACAACACGCTTGTTGTGGCCGACAGCGGCATCGGCATGGACCGGCAGGAGCTGATCGACAACCTCGGCACCATCGCGCGCTCCGGCACCAAGGCGTTTGTGGCGCGTCTTGCCGAGGCCAAGGACGGCGCCGGGCTGATCGGCCAGTTCGGCGTTGGGTTTTATTCCGCCTTCATGGTGGCCGAGCGCATCGTCGTCTCCAGCCGTCGCGCGGGTTCGGATGAAGCCTGGACCTGGTCATCGTCGGGCGGGGATGGCTTTGAGATCGCGCCGGCAGCTGAGGATATCGCAAAACGCGTCGCGCGGGGAACGGAGATCGTGCTGCACCTGAAGCCCGAGGCAAGGAAATACCTCGAGACCTACGAGATCGAACGCGTCGTCGGCGCCTATTCCGACAACATCCAGTTTCCGATTCTGCTTAAACCGGAAGAAGGCGAGCCGCGGCAGATCAATTCGGCCAGCGCGCTGTGGCAGCGGCCGAAATCGGAGCTGACCCCGGAAGATTA
>VAZH01000482.1 GCA_005884465.1 Alphaproteobacteria bacterium
GGCTTGGCCGCCGAACAGCAATAGCGCCAACAGCGCCAGCGTCACCGTGACGTGGGTGACGATCGATCGCGACAGCGTCGAATTGATCGACTCGTTGAGCAATTGCGGCATCGGCATCTTCTTGTAACGCCGCAGCATTTCGCGGATTCGGTCATAGATCACGACCGTGTCGTTCAGCGAATAACCGAGAATCGTCAACAGCGCCGCGATGCTGGTGAGGTCGAAATCGACCTGTGAGATCGACATGAAGCCGATGGTCAGCACGATGTCATGGACGTTGGCGATCATGGCGCCGAGCGCGAACTGCCACTCGAAGCGGAACCAGAGATAGATCAGGATCGCAAAGATCGCGAGCATCAGGCCGAGCATGCCGTAGGCCAGCAATTCGCCGGAAACGCGCGGTCCGACCACCTCGACGCGCCGGTACTCAACTGTATCGCCGAGCGCACTGCGGATTTTCTGCACGGCTTCTTGCTGCGCAGCGTCGCCACCGGGCTGCTCGGCAACCCTGATCAGCACTTGGTCCGGTCCACCGAACTGCTGCAACTGAACTTCGCCAAGCCCCAGGCCGCTGAGAATGGCGCGCATTGACGCGATGTCGGCCGTGCCGGATTTGGCGCGGACTTCCATCAACGTGCCGCCCTTGAAATCGATGCCGAAATTCAGCCCGTGGGTAAAGAACAGCGTGATCGCGACAATCGAGAGCAGTGCCGAAATCGGAAAACTGATGCGGCGGAAGCGGGTGAAATCAAAGTGCGTATCGTCCGGGACGATCCGCAGCGACGGCAACAGACCGAGCGCGCTGACCACGGTCAGCACGGCAATCAGAACGCCGAGCGCGATGAGAACGAAATGGGTCAAAGCTGCATTCCCTAGATCGGCACCGTCTGCGGCCGCTTCCAGCGCACCCACCACGCAACGATCAGGCGGGTCAGCGTAAACGCGGTGAAAACCGTGGTGATGATGCCGATGCCGAGCGTCACCGGCCCGGTGCCGATATAGAACAGCACCGCGGCGGCGATGAAGGTAGTGATGTTGGAATCCAGGATCGTCGACAGCGCCCGCCTGAAACCGGCGTCGATCGCGGAAATCGCGTTGCGCCCGCCGCGCAATTCCTCGCGGATGCGCTCATAGATCAGAACGTTGGAGTCCACCGCGATGCCGACGGTCAGCACGATGCCCGCGATGCCGGGCAGCGTCAGTGTGGCATTCAACAGCGACAGCACCCCGAAGATCATCGCGACGTTGATGGCGACCGCGACATTGGCGAATACGCCGAACAGCCGGTAAGTCACCAGCATGAACACGATGACCATGATCGAGCCGACGTAAGCGGCAAGTTCGCCCTTCTCGATCGAATCCTGGCCGAGCCCCGGACCGACGGTGCGCTCCTCGATGACGGTCAGCGGCGCAGGCAGCGCGCCGGCGCGCAGCAGGATCGCCAGATCGTTGGCTTGCTGGACCGTGAAGCTGCCGGAGATCTGGCCGGAGCCGCCGGTGATCGGCTCGCGGATCACGGGCGCGGAAATCACCTCGTTGTCGAGCACGATCGCAAAGGGTTGTCCGACATTCTCCGATGTCGCCTGCGCGAATTTGCGCGAGCCGGAGGTATTGAAGCGGAAGCTGACGATCGGCTCGCCCGAGCGCTGATCGAAGCCGGGCTGTGCGTCGGTCAAATCGCCGCCGGAGACCAGAACCTGTTTCTTGATGACATAAGGTATTTTCGGCGATGTCGAGCTCATCAGCAGTTCGGAATCCGGCGGCACCCTGCCCTGCTGAGCCTGATCCGGCGGCACGGTCGGATCGACCATGCGGAATTCCATCTTGGCGGTCTTGCCCAAGAGCTCCTTCAAGCGGCTTGGGTCCTGCAAGCCCGGCACCTGCACCAGAATGCGATCGGTGCCCTGCCGCTGAATTACCGGTTCAACAGTGCCGAGCTGGTTGACGCGGCGCTCGACGATCTGAATCGATTGTTCGATGGTCTGGCGTATACGCTCGGTGATCGCGGCCTGCGGAACGGTGATCCGGATCAGCCCGCTGCCGGCGTCACTGACCTCAACGCTGCGCTGGCCGCTGGAGCCGAGCAAGCCGCCGAGCGGCTGCGACAGCTCGCGCAACTTTGCCAGCGCATTCGGCACATCGGTGTCCCTGCTGATGCGCACTTCCACGGCGTCATTGCGCCCGGCAAGGCCGGTATAGCCGATCTTGGCATCCCGCAGGGTGCGGCGGACGTCGTCGCGTATCTGGTCGAGCTTCTCCTTCTTGACGTAATTGGAGTCGACCTCAAGCAGCAGATAGGACCCGCCCTGCAGATCGAGGCCGAGCACCAGCCGCCGCTGCGCCCACGCCGGCCAGCCCTTGACGGTCGCTTCGGGAAAAAAATTCGGAACGGCGCAAAGGCACACCACCAGCGCTGTGAGAATGATCGCCAGCGCCTTCCACCGCGTGAAATACAACATCGAATTGACTCGTCAGACCCAGGAGAATGCAGCGCGCAAAAAGCTAGCTCGCGGACGTCTCGTCCCTGGCAGGCTCACTCTTTTCCTTCGCCGGCTCACCCTTGGCGCGCACGCCCGAAATCATCTGCCGCATTTGCCGCACGCGGACCCCGTCCGAAATTTCGAATTCGATCTGGTCGTCGTCGACCACCTTGGTCACTTTGCCGACCAGCCCGCCCGAGGTGACAACAGTGTCGCCGCGGCGGATGTTCTTCACAAGCTCGGCGTGGTCCTTCACCTTCTTCTGCTGCGGCCGCAGAATCAGGAAATACATGATCACAAAGATCAGCGCGAACGGCAGCAGCGACATCAACATGCTGTTGGTATCACCGCCACCTGCAGCCTGGGCAAACGCAGGGGTAATCAGCATTCGGACAATCCTCGCGAAACGGGAATCAACCGGCAACGCATTCGCATCACGCCGGTTCGGGCAAATTCGCGCGGACTATAGCGGTCGCGGTCCCAATTGCAACGCTGCCAGACCCCTCATTTGCCCTTCATTTGAGTGGCTTGCGGCCCACCGAAAGGCCCGATATGGCTGCATGGTCAGGAACTCCAAAGATGTCGAAAAAACCTCGAAAAACAAGACCTCGCATCTCGCGAAAATCGGCGATAACGGCGACAAAACGTCCGGCAGCATCTTCTGTACATGAGATGACGGAAAGGGTCGCCCGCGCGCTCGAGGTGATCGCCTCGCACCTTGCCGCCGCATCGCCGACGCCAGGCGACAGCGACTCATTCGGCAGTGCCGACGCCTTCGTCTGGCACCCGAACG
Source organism: Alphaproteobacteria bacterium (assembly GCA_005884465.1). GTDB lineage: Bacteria > Pseudomonadota > Alphaproteobacteria > Rhizobiales > Xanthobacteraceae > Bradyrhizobium. The sequence continues at coordinate 3,274 of VAZH01000482.1, forward strand.
GACGGCTTGCGCCAGTGCCGCGCGTCAGCCGCGTCGATCTCGGCCTGCTCAAGGGTATCGATCGAATGCGCGATATCCTGATCGAGAATACCGCGCGCTTCGCCAACGGACTTCCCGCCAACAACGCGCTGCTATGGGGCGCGCGCGGCATGGGCAAATCGTCGCTGGTCAAGGCGACCCATGCCAGCATCAATGTGGACCGCACGCCCCCTGAGCGTTTGAAGCTGATCGAGATCCACCGCGAGGATATCGAGAGCCTGCCGGCGCTGATGGCGCTGCTGCGCACCTCGGATTTTCATTTCATCGTGTTCTGCGATGACTTGTCGTTCGACGGCAATGATGCCTCCTACAAGTCGCTGAAGGCGGTTCTGGAAGGCGGCATCGAGGGCCGGCCCGACAATGTCATCCTGTACGCCACCTCGAACCGCAGGCATCTCTTGCCGCGTGACATGATGGAGAACGAACGTTCCACCGCGATCAATCCCGGCGAGGCGGTCGAAGAAAAAGTCTCGCTCTCGGACCGGTTCGGATTGTGGCTCGGCTTTCACCGTTGCAGCCAGGACGAATACCTTGCCATGGTGAAGGGTTATTGCGGCCATTTCGGCATCAAGCTTGCCGAACAAGAGCTCGAGCGCGAGGCGTTGGAATGGTCGACCACGCGCGGCTCCCGTTCGGGGCGCGTCGCCTGGCAGTTCACGCAGGAATTAGCGGGAAGGCTCGGGGTAAGGCTGAGCGGGAAGTAGACACCGCGCCAGGGAGGCTGTCTGTCATGAAGCGCCGCGCGATCCTCGCGGGAATTACCGCTCTGCTTGCGCCGCGCTCTCTGATTGCGCA
>VAZH01000492.1 GCA_005884465.1 Alphaproteobacteria bacterium
TGACCGGGAGCGTAACTCAGCCGGTTCTCGTTCTTGCAATTATTCTGTGGCCCGCGTCAACGAAGCTACCGGGGGTCAGGCCGCGAAACGGACTTGGCCGGCGGGTGTCGTGTCGTAGCCCGGCAGATCCGCGGCGCGCTGTTTCAGCCGCTTCTGCCCGATAAAGCCGATTAGCGCCTGAATCGGTGGCCGGAAATAGCTGCGCTGCCGCATCAGCAGATCAAAATTTTCCCACAGCAGCGGGACGAAATCGAGGCCCGCCGATTTTGCCGCGGCATGGGTCGCGATGCCGCAGTCCGCCTTGCCGGTGCGGATGGCAGCGGCGAGATCGGGACCGGTGAGACATGGCGGCTCCAGCCGCCGCAGATCCTTGTGTCCTGCGCTGGCGCGCCTGAGCAACACGTCGAGCAACATCTGCGCACCTGCGCCCGGCTGCCTGACAGCCATTTGCGCGCCGGTGGCAAGAACATCGGCCAGGCCCTGCAGATGCTTCGGATTGCCAGGCGCAAGCAGAAGACCCTGTTCGCGCCGCGCCAGCCCGACCAGCGCCGCATCATGCAGGCCCGGCATCGCGCGCACCGCCGCGATATTGGCGTCGTCGGCTGAATCACTGGAAATTGCATCGCTGTGAAAATGGATCGCCGCGGCGATCACCTCACCGCGCTGCAGGCGATCGACCCCGCGCGCGGTGCCCTCGGTGAGCGAGGCAAGGCCGGACCCGGATTCGCGCAAGGTCCATTCCAACAGATCGTCCTGGCTGCCGCCGACAATCGGCGGCGGCTCCGCCGCGATCATGCCAGCGGGCCGCGCCAGCCCCGAGAGCACCCAGAGGTCCAGCTCGTGTCGCGGAAACAGCCACTTGCCCGCCACCTTGCTGCAGGGGATCGCGCCCGATGTCACGAGTTCGTAGAGCTTGCGCTCCCCGAGCCGGACATAGGCGGCAGCCTCGCTGGTCGTCAGAAATTCCATCCTGCATTTATATGCATATTTCTGCGTTTGTTCAAACATTTGACAGGCGATGAAATTCCTGCGGAAGAAAGCGGGCGGAGACGGCGATGTCCGATGAGCTCGGCGCCTGGCAATTGATCCTCAACAGCGATCCAACACTGCTTGCGATCGTGCGGCTTTCGCTTGCCGTCAGCCTGTCCGCGGTGGCGCTGGCAGCGCTCGCCGGCATGCCCCTGGGCGCGCTGCTCGCGCTGACCCGCTTTCCCGGCCGTTCGGCTCTGGTGGTGCTGCTCAATGCGCTGATGGGATTGCCGCCGGTGGTGGTGGGGCTTGCGGTTTATCTGTTGCTGTCGCGCTCCGGGCCGCTCGGGGCGATGGGCATTCTTTTCACGCCGACCGCCATGGTGATCGCCCAGACCATTTTGATCGTGCCGATCATCGCCGCGCTGACACGCCAGACCGTTGAGGATCTCTGGGTTGAATATCGCGATGAGCTGAGTGCGATGGATGTCAGCCCGGCCGGCCGCATGACGACTCTATTGTGGGATGCGCGCTTTAGCCTGCTGACCGCGCTGTTGGCAGGTTTTGGACGAGCCGCCGCCGAGGTCGGCGCCGTGATGATCGTCGGCGGCAATATCGACGGCTTCACCCGCACCATGACGACCGCGGTCGCGCTTGAAACCTCCAAGGGCAATCTGCCGCTGGCGATGGGGCTGGGGCTCATTCTTGTCGTCATTGTTCTCGCAATCAACGCCGCGGCGTGGGGCACGCGGGTGTGGTCCGAACGGCAGGCGGGGTGACGATGCGGGCACCCATGAGCGATCTTCCTCTGGTTCTGGACGACGTCTCGCTGCAGGCGGGCGCCACCACGATCCTCAACCGTTTGAGCCTGACGATCACGCCGGGCCCGCCGACGCTGATCGTTGGACCCAACGGCGCGGGAAAGACTACTTTGCTGCGGCTCTGCATGGGGCTTACGGCGCCATCGACCGGCCGCATCGATTGGGGCGGCCGGACAGACAGTGCGCTGGCGCGCCGCGCGATCCTGTTTCAGCGCCCGGTGATGTTGCGAAGGGCCACGGCCGCCAACGTCACCTATGCGCTGGCGCAGGCCGGCACGCCGCGCCAGTTGCGCGCATCGCGCGCTGCCGCGTTGCTGGACCGCGTCGGGCTTGCCGATCTGGCGCAGCGGCCGGCCCGGCGGCTTTCGGGCGGCGAACAGCAGCGGCTGGCGCTGGCGCGGGCGCTGGCGCGCGATCCGGAAATCCTGTTGCTCGACGAGCCCACCGCCAATCTCGATCCCGCCGCGACGCGCAGCGTCGAGGAGATCGTGCTGATGGCGGCGCAGTCCGGCATCAAGATCGTGATGGCCTCGCACGATCTCGGCCAGGTGCGCCGGCTCGCCGGCGATGTCATCTTCTTGGTTCGTGGCGCGCTGTGCGAGCGGGCAGAGGCCGCCGATTTTCTCGACCACCCAACGACACCGGAAGCCGCCGCATTCGTGCACGGCGATCTCGTGATTTGATCAGTCTGAACTGGAGCAGGCCATGCCGAATCGTTTCCTGTCTTTCGGGTTGGCGCTGTGCATCAGCGCAGTCGTCGGTTACGCGCCCGCAATTGCTGAGGATCGATCGATCGTCGTGGCGTCGACCACCTCGACGCAGGATTCCGGGCTGTTCGGTTA
>VAZH01000484.1 GCA_005884465.1 Alphaproteobacteria bacterium
ATCCGACGATGATCAGCAGCTGGAAGCAGGAGCTGGTGAAGCGTGCGGGCGAGCTGTTTGCGCGCGGCAGCAAGGCGCCGGCGGTCGAGGATGCGCAGAAGGTGATCGACGATCTGCACCGGAAGATCGGGCAGCTGCAGGTCGAGCGCGATTTTCTTGCCGGGCAGCCCGCCATCTGCCGAGTGCTGAGAGGCGGGCGATGATTGCGCCGGAAGCGGGGCTGTCCGTAAGCCGGCAATGCGCGCTGCTCGAGATTGCGCGCAGCAGCTTCTATTACCGGCCTCGGCCGGTATCTGCGGAGGAACTCGATCTTCTGAAACGGCTCGATCGGATTTTCACCGACCATCCGGTGTACGGCAGCCGCCGGCTGCAGGTGGCGCTGTTGCGGGAGGGAGTTTTGGTCGGCCGCCGCCGCGTCCGGCGGCTGATGCGGAAGCTCGGGCTGTGGGCGGTCAGGCCGAAGCGGAACACCAGCAAGCGGCATCCCGGGCACAAGGTCTACCCGTACCTTCTGCGTGGCAAGACGATCGACCAGCCGAACCAAGTGTGGGCAGCTGACATCACGTACATCGCCATGCGACAGGGGTTTTTGTACCTGGTCGCGATCATCGACTGGGCGACCCGACGAGTGCTCTCCTGGCGGCTGTCGAACACGCTCACGGCGGGGTTCTGTGTCGAGGCACTGAGCGAGGCTCTCGGCCGGTTCGGCAAGCCCGGCATCTTCAATACTGATCAAGGTGCCCAATTCACTGGTGATGAGTTCACCCAGATGCTGACGGATCACGGGATCGAGATCAGCATGGATGGACGCGGGCGCTGCCACGACAACATCTTCGTCGAGCGCTTGTGGTGGACCGTGAAGCACGAATGGGTGTACCTGCGCCCGGCGGCCAACGGCATCGAACAAAAGCGCAGCTTGGCCGAGTTCTTCGACTGGTATAATCTGCGGCGTCCGCATCAGGCGCTCGGCTGGCGAACACCGGACGAGGCTTATCTCGGCGAACCCACGGCTGCAACGGCACAGGCCGCGTGACACCCTGCCGAGGAGGTGCTGTGAATTTGTGGACAGTCGGCTGCGCCGATCCCCGCCTGACCGCGCAAGCGCGGTCTCCTATGGACAAGCCGGGGAAAACGCGATGCGTTTCCCCCACCTTGCCCACAGGTCGGCGGCTGCCCACAAGCTTCACAGCACCACCGCAACAACACGGTATGAATTTGATTCCGGGAAA
>VAZH01000485.1 GCA_005884465.1 Alphaproteobacteria bacterium
ATATGGAAACCATCCCCTAGGCAATAATTGCCCAGTCGGTCCCAGGGGCCGAATCCCTGGGGGCGGTTGGTGCAAAGTCTCGTTGCTTTCCTGAGAGGCCTGGGTGCGTCAAGGCTGATGGCCATGGTTGCGGTGACGACCGCGCTGCTCGGCTTCTTCGCCTTTGTCATCATGCGCGTCACGACGCCGCAGATGACCACCCTGTTCACCGACCTCACCGCCGAGGACTCCTCCAGCATCATCAAGGATCTGGAACGCCAAGCCATCCCCTTCGAGCTGCGCAACGAAGGCGCCGTCATCATGGTGCCGAAGGACAAGGTCACGCGGCTGCGGATGAAGCTGGCCGAAAGCAACCTGCCCAAGGGCGGCGGCGTCGGCTACGAGATCTTCGACAAATCCGATGCCTTGGGCACCACGAGCTTCGTCCAGAACATCAATCATTTGCGGGCGCTGGAGGGCGAACTCGCCCGCACCATCCGCGCCATCGACCGCATCCAGGCGGCCCGGGTGCATCTGGTGCTGCCGGAACGGCCCCTGTTTTCGCGCGAAACGCCGGAACCGTCGGCCTCGATCGTGGTGCGGGTGCGCGGCAGCCTCGAACCCCAGCAAATCCGCGCCATCCGCCATGTCGTCGCCTCCGCCGTCAGCGGGTTGAAGCCACAGCGGGTGTCGATCGTCGACGAGACCGGCCGGTTGCTGGCCGACGGCGCCGGCAAGGACTCCGAGAACGCCGTCGGCGACGAGCGCCGCACCGCCTTTGAGAAGCGCATGCGCAATGAAGTCGAGGCGATCGTCTCCTCGGTGGTCGGCCAGGGCCGCGCCCGCGTCCAGCTCACGGCCGATTTCGACTACAACAAGATCACCCAGACCTCGGACAAATTCGACCCCGAAGGCCGGGTGCTGCGCTCCAGCCAGACCCGCGAGGAATCCTCGCTGTCCGCGGAGAATAACGGCCAGGTCACCGTCAACAACGAGTTGCCCGGCAATCAGGCCAACAGCAGCGGACCCGCGGCCCGCGACCAGAGCAAGAAGAGCGAAGAGACCAACAATTACGAAATCTCGCGCACCACCAAGACCGAGGTCACCGAGGTCGGACGGGTCAACCGGATCTCGGTCGCGGTGCTGGTCGATGGCGCCTATACCAAGAGCGAAAAAGGCGAGATGGTCTATCAGGACCGCAGCAAGGAGCAGCTCGACCGCATCGCCACCCTGGTGCGCTCCGCGATCGGCTTCGACCAGAAGCGCGGCGACCAGGTCGAGGTGGTCAATCTTCGCTTTGCCGAAGCGCCGTCGGTCCCCCCGGTCGCGGAGCCGTCCGGCCTGCTCGGAATGCTGCAGTTCACGAAGGATGACGTCATGTACGTCATCGAGCTCGGCGTCATGATGCTGCTCGGCCTCGTGGTGCTGTTCATGGTGATCCGACCGCTGGTCAGACGCATCCTGGCCGCCGAAGTCGTCCCCGCGCTGACCGAACCGGCGCCTGTCCTGATCGAGGGCAACGGGCCAAACGGAGAACTCGGGCCCAATCAGGCCCTGATCGCCGGCACCAGCGGCACCGCCAAGTTGATCGACGTCGCCCAGGTCCAGGGCCAGGTCCACGCGCAAGCCGTGCACCGCGTCGGCGAGCTGGCCGAACGCAATCCGAACGAGACCGCTTCCATTGTTCGCCAATGGCTCACCGAACCTGCCGAGTGACCTGACATGGCCGTACCGCAAACCACAAACGTCAACGACATCACCACCGTCATCTCGGCGCTGGCGAGCCGCCAGGCCAACCGGCCCAAGGGCAAGGCGCTGAGCGGCCCGAAACGCGCCGCCATCCTGATGCTGGCGCTGGGCGAGCAATATGGCGGCAAGGTCTGGGGACTGCTCGATGACGACGAGGTCCGCGAACTGTCGATCCACATGTCGACGCTCGGCACCATCGAGGCCGACATCGTCGAGGACCTGCTGCTCGAATTCGTTTCGCGGATGTCGGCATCCGGTGCGCTGATGGGAACCTTCGACGCCACTGAACGGCTGCTGCAGCAATACCTGCCGTCCGAGCGCGTCACCGGCATCATGGACGAAATTCGCGGCCCCGCCGGCCGCAACATGTGGGAGAAGCTCTCCAACGTGCAGGAAGAGGTGCTCGCCAACTACCTCAAGAACGAATACCCGCAGACCATCGCGGTGGTGCTGTCGAAGCTCAAGCCGGAGCACGCCGCGCGCGTGCTGGCGATCCTGCCCGAAGATCTCGCCCTCGACGTGGTCGGCCGCATGCTGAAGATGGAAGCGGTGCAGAAGGAAGTCATCGAGCGCGTCGAGCAGACGCTGCGCACCGAATTCATGTCCAACCTGTCGCAGACCCGCCGCCGCGACGCCCACGAGGTGATGGCCGAAATCTTCAACAATTTCGACCGCCAGACCGAGACCCGCTTCATCACCTCGCTGGAGGAAGAAAACCGCGAAGCCGCCGAACGGATCAAGGCGCTGATGTTCACCTTCGACGACCTCATCAAGCTCGACTCCGCCTCGGCCCAGACGCTGATGCGCAACGTCGACAAGGACAAGCTCGGCATCGCGCTGAAGAGCGCCAATGAGGAGGTTCGCGCCTTCTTCCTCGGCAACATGTCGTCACGCGCCGGCAAGATGCTGATGGACGACATGGCCGCGATGGGACCGGTGCGGCTGCGCGACGTCGACGAGGCGCAGGCGCTGCTCGTCAACCTCGCCAAGGACATGGCCGCCAAGGGCGAAATCACCCTGACCAAGAATCGCGCCGACGACGAGCTGGTGTACTGATGGCCGCGCCCGCCAAATTCCTGTTCGACACGGACTTCGCAGCGCCCGACAGGACGCGCGAGCGTGCGGCGACGGCTGCCGAGATCGCGCAGAAGATTGCGGAGGCCGAGGCACGTGCCTATCGCGCCGGCTACGAGGCGGCCCAGCACGAGGCGAGGGTGGAGAGCGACCGCCGCTCGGCGCTGGCGCTGGAAGAGATTGGCATCACCATCCGCGGCATCGCCACGCGTTTTTCCGGCATCGAGGCCAGGATGGAAACCGAGGCCGTCGATGTCGCGGTCGCGGTGGCGCGCAAGCTATGCAGCGAACTGATCGCCCGCG
>VAZH01000486.1 GCA_005884465.1 Alphaproteobacteria bacterium
ATGATGCTTGTCGTGATGATATTCCAGTGTTTCCTTGGACATATGGGGCTGGAGCGCATCATGGGCGTAAGGAAGGGCGGGAAGCGTGAAGGTCATGGGATGATGTCCGCAATGATGGGATACGTGGCTTAACGGCAACCCTTATAGAAGGTTCCCTTGATCTGAAATACTTGAATTTGAAAAAAGGAAGGTCCTTGGGGCACAGTCGCGTAGGAAAGCAGCTCGCGCGCGCAAGGTATGTGCAATGAGCATCGAGATCGACGTTTTGAACGGAGGCGAATCGTGGCCGATGGCAAAACCGCTGTTCGATGCGGTCTGGCCGTCCGATGTCGTCGAAAAGCTGCCTTGGGCCGGCATTGTCTTTGCCCATGCCGAATTGCGGGTGCTGGTTCAGGCTGAACCGGAAGGTCTCGTCTGCCACGTCGGCATCTATCGCCGCGAGGTCAAATGGAATGGGCGCAAGATGCGGGCCGGCGGCATCGGCGGCGTCCTGACCCGTGAGGACAAAAGGCGCCGCGGATATGCCAGCATTGCGCTCAATGCGGCGATTCAAACATTGAAGGACGAAGGTTCAACCGATTTCGCGCTGCTGTTTTGCGAACCGCACAACGTGCCATTTTACGTCGGCCGCGGCTGGAAGCCGTTCGATGGGGAGATTTATGCCGAACAGCCTGCGGGGCGCATACGTTTCGACGCCATCGCGCCTTACGTCTACGACATCAGGCGCGCGCCGCGGCAGGGCGTCATCGACCTCTGCGGCCTGCCTTGGTGACCATGCCCACCTCAATGATCCGCTGTGGATATAGCATTGCACGAATCCGGTTTGCTGCTATGCAGGCGTGCTTTTTTGAGGTCCCCATGGCTTGCCGATTCGGCTTCATCATTGCGATCTTGACGGCTTGGTTTGCCGCTGCGCCAGCGAACGCGCAGAGCGGTGGAGAGGCGAGCGGCATCTGGCTGACGCAGGCGGGCGACGCGAAAGTGCGCGTCGGTAAATGCGGCGGAGGAATTTGCGGGGTCGTGGTCTGGCTGAAGGACCCGATCGACCCCGCCACCGGGAAACCTCACGTCGATGACAAGAATCCCAATTCGTCCCTCGCCAGGCGTCCGATGATCGGGCTTCCGCTGTTTGCCGGCATGCGGCCCTCAGGCCCGAACAGATGGTCGGGCCAGATCTACAACGCCGATGACGGCAACAGCTATGCCCGCAACATTTCGGTGTCGGGTCCGGACACTTTGAGAGTCGAAGGCTGCGTTGGCATGCTGTGCGGCGGCGAAAACTGGACACGATCCGCGCGCTAACGCCGTGGAGTGACGCCCTCATCCTGAGGAGCGCGCCTGCGCGCGTCTCGAAGGATGGCCGCGAGTTCCCGTTTGTGTCCATCCTTCGAGACGCTTGCTTCGCAAGCTCCTCAGGATGAGGTCCGTATTCCCTTCAGAGGTTCTGAGGAGCGGCCACTCGACCGCGTCTCGAAGGATGGCCACGGACCTCATGGTTCGAGACGGCGCGCCGGACAGCGCAAGTGCGCTGCCGGGAGAGCGCCTCCTCACCATGAGGAGCGAGAGCATCAAACCGCTGTCGCCTTCAACGCGGTCGCCGCCGAGGCATAGCCGCCCCGCGCGCCGTCGATGAAATGCACGTGATCGCTGCGCAGCGCTGAAGGCGTAAAGCAGGTCATCATCGCCGCGTCCTGCCGGTGCAGGCCATACCGCACAATGCCCGTGGAAGCAGCCCGGCCGAGGCGCTGCGTCAGCGCGCTCTCCAGCTCCGGCGTGCAATCGAGGATCATGCGCAATCCGTCGTCATATTTGCGGAAGTCGGAATTCTCCACCACCTGCTGCACATAGGTCTTCGGCACGAAGCCACCGACGCTGATGCCGAAGCGCATCACCAGATAGACAAACAACGTGTTGGCGAACACGAAGGCGCGGCGCTTGAACAGCGGCCCGCCGCGCGCCGCGCGGGCCTCGAATTCGACGCCAGCCGGCGGCCATCTCAGCGGCGGACCGCCAGGGGGCACCGGCCGCCCCGCGTCCGGACTGCGCTCGATCAGCGCGATGATGTCTTCGATCAGCTTGCGAAATCCCGCTGGATCGGCGCCGCGGGCGGGCACCACCAGCACTGAGAGGATGACACCGCGCACCGAGGGCATTTCCTCGAACCGGCATGAAAGCCCGGTGAGGTCGGGCTGCGTGCCTGATGGAGCCGCCGGCACCGCGAACTCGCCGCGCTTCATGGCGGCTTCGGCCCAGCCGAGGCCGCCGCCGGAAAACATCGCATAGGACAGATTTGGCGACGGACCGAACCGGGCGACGCGAACATCCAGACCCTGCGCCCGGATTGCCGCGACGGGTATCAGCGCAACCCGCATCACCAGGTTGAGATCGTCCTTGACCCAGATGGCGGTCGCCGCCAGCGCATCGCGGGCGCGCTCGAGATCGTCGGGCGACACCGCAAAGCTCGCGCCATCGCCGCCGAACACGAACGGAAATTCGCGTCCGTCAAGCGCGTTGGTGACCGCCGCAATGACCGCGGCGCCGGCCATGTTGACCGCCTTGTAACGCGCTTCCGCGATCGCCTTGGTCGATTCCACGATATCGGCAACGCCGATGGTCCAGTCATCCGGCAACGGCGAATACAGCGCCGGGTCCATCAGGCTCGAAAAGCCGCGAAAGACCGGAATGCTGCCGTAGAACCGATCGCTGCGGTTCGCCGTGGTCATTGCCATGGAGTCACCCAGTTCCGAAACCTGCAACAGATACGCCGGTTTTGAGATTCGGGTTCGCGGCAGCGCATCGAAGCGTCAAACCCAATCGTGACCCACATCACATACTCGGCATGAACCGAGATTAGTCTGCCTGCCACCAAGCTCACATCGAGATTGTTGCAGGAGAACGTCATGAGCTTTTTCAAAAAAATTGTATTGGGCGCTTTGCTTTTAGTCGGTTTGGCGGCGGTTGGGCCGGCAAGGTCGGCTCACGCCGAAGCCATGGATAGGCCGGCCAATGTCGGCAATCCAGTGGGCTTGAGCGGCCCGGAACAGCGCATCGCGCTGGTGATCGGCAATTCGAACTACCAAAACGTGGCGCAGCTGCCAAATCCCGCCAACGATGCCAAGGCTGTCGCCGAATTGCTCAATA
>VAZH01000102.1 GCA_005884465.1 Alphaproteobacteria bacterium
GGGCCGTGAATTGCTCGAAATCGTAAACTCTTTGACTGCTGTCGGCCCGCCAGTCACCCCAGCTGTAGCCGACATTGGCGCCCACGTAGAATCCGGCCCAGAGGTCGACCACCGGCGCGGGTCTATAGACGGGGGCCTTCACCGCCATATCGGCAGCCGAGGCACCTCCCGCGGTGATGGCAAGAGCAGCAACGCCGAGAACAAACTTCTTCATGTGGAAATTCCCATCGAGGCAAAGGGCTTCAACGCCCATGAGTTTAAATGGAATTTCGGTTAGGGCTGTCACCCGTCAGCAACACCGGGAGTTATTCGTGCCTCGCAAAATACCTCCCAATGCTGCTCGAACGGAGGCACCGGCAAAGCCGCAGGCGTCGGAACAATTTGTAGCTCGGCACCCGATCGGTCCGGCATCATACGGGCCGTCTGAACCAGACCCTTTGATATTTGCGTTGTAGAACTGCCCCATTGATGGCGCGCCCATCAAGCCGCCGTAGGTGCAGTCGGTAGTTCGTGAACTTCCGCAGTGACCAGAAGAACGGCAGGCGTTAGCGCGATCTTGGTTACAGTTTCTCGCATTTTCATCCCGCCCGATCGCCACTTGCTAAACAAAAGGCCGCTCCAAAGAGCGCCGCTCCAAAGAGCGGCCGCTCCAAAGAGCGGCCTTTTCGTCGGGTTGTCAGTAGCTCGTCGGGGTCGTCGTTACCAACGGCGGGTTCCAAAACTGAATCCAATGCTCGGGCCACCGCCATAATAGCCGTAACCTGGACCGCCGTAGTACCCGGGTCCGCCATAATAGTTATAGCTGCCATAGCCGCTATCGTAGTTTCGATACACGTAACGGGGACCGCGGGTGCGCCAGCAGCGTCCGAATTGATTACACACGAGCCGAACCTGCTCGGTGTTGGAGGCTTCCGGTGTTCCTACCGCTGTGGGATTCAAAGGGGCCGCAGTTGCAGCGGAGGCCAAGAGCGCGGTTGCTCCCAGGATGGAAAGGATTGTCTTCATACCAAACTCCCTGGTGGTTGCCTGTTGAAAGATCAGCGACGGCATTTCGAATTTGTCCGTCGTCAAAGCGAACTCCCGTAAACAATAACATCCGGAAGAAGCCGAAGGTTCCAGAAGCCCGCAGCCGAAAAAGGGCTGACGCGTCGCGATGGCGCTTGGCTTTGCCGAGGCGGAACGGAGTTTTCGCCGAACACGAGGAAACCTCGATGATCCGCGAGATGGTGATATCCAAAAAAGCTTGCGCGGTGGCTTAACAGCGGCCAGCTTGTGGGAGGCGTGATTCATCTCCGGGCGATTGTTCAATCAGAAGAGTCGGCGAAGCCAGGACCATCGGGGTCGCTTACCCGTGGAGCATCGCTTCAAGCTCCTGCTCCGCGATTCCTAATCAGCCGCCAGGTCGGTAGGACGGTTCGCGTAGCTGCTATTTCCGCATGCTTTTTTAGGCGAATTGAACGAGCTAAGTGTTTGGAAACTCTGGATTGTGGCATCCTAATGGGGCGGACCGATTTGCTGTTTTGCCCTCGAGGAAAACCCCGGAAAGCGATGGCCGGGCTAAACACCACCGGGGCCGTTTCACTCAGAGTGCGAATCAGGCTTAATCCTTCGCAAAACGTTGCCTTCGTTTGTTTCGAAAGCGACCCGGGGGATGACAGCGCCAGACGATCTGCTCCGTACCGTAGACGGCCTGAAGGAATTGCTGAGGGTCGCGTGGAGCAAGCTTGCAGATCCGCTGCTCACACCATTCGATCGTCGCGAAGCTCGCAACCAGATCAGACAGCACAGCGCTGAATTGCGGCGCTATCTCCAGGCGATCGAAGCGAGGCGCGTTAGAGAACGATCCTTAGAACGAGATCCCGACTCCGCTCGGAAAAAACCGGAGTTGCGACTGTTCGCATAGTTCAAAGCGGCCTCACCTCGCATCGTTCGAACATCGACACGGAAAACGCCGCCGGGTAGAGAGGCTGACGGCTCTCCGACGCGGCGCGTCATTGCAACGGCCTCTTTTGTTCCTTAAGCGGAACAGCTTTTTAGACTTCACAGCAGGCGTGAGCTGCGGCTAGGCTCGGAACACCGGGGCTGAGCAGTGTTTGAGATCTAATGAATTTTGAGCCCGGCTGGGCCGCTGGAAGATACTCCCGGCGGCCCTTTCTTATGGCGGCACCAGCCCATGGCGCCCTCTCCCTCGCGTGCCGCCTGACAGAAGTTGATTTAAGTTCCTTACGATCACTGGCTTTTGATCGTCAATTCCAAAGATCCATCGGGACCGATCATGGTTTTGAAAATTTGATTCAGGTCGAGCAGAGCTGGTCGTGAGTCGCATCACCACCACGATTTCAATTGCGCGACAGGGACCGTCGGCTTTTTTCATCTCTGCCGGCGGTCCCGCCTTGCGCCGCAACAGTTCACGCCTGGTGCAAACCTTCCGCCAAGACAATTACTGCAACCCGAAGCTCACTGCAAAACAGTGGCTAGCCGCTTTTAGGAACGAACTGGAATGAATGCGAAAGCGGCGTTTCTGGCATTCACCTGCATCTTGATAGCTGGAATATCCAACGCGACCGCGGACGAGTTGCTCGATCTCGAAACTCGTGATCTCGCTGAAATGAAGACGGTGAGTGGCATCACGGTGGTGTTTGATCCGGGCAAGATCAGCATGGTCTATACGCTGCCCCGGTCCTCGGGATTGTCATCCGGCCGAAGCGGCTCAACAACGAACATTCTCGGGCTCTCCGGCGGGCCACAGGAAGTCGGCGAAACAGCCGACAGCCTGTTGGACCGCTTGAATCTAAGGCAGTACTTCATACCGCTGACATTGCCGGACGGAATTCCCGTATGGGTGAAGGCCTCTTCAGTCTCATTTTTTCGCGCCATCGAGCCTTGGGACCACATTCGAGCTGAGGCGAAAAGCGCTGTGAACGCCGGTGGCAGGGCGATCTTCGTGAAAGAAGGCGTGACAACCATCAAAGACGCTATCAATGCTGTCCGGCGTCAAAACAGGTCCCCATGAAAAAGCCAACCGCGTGGGCCGGCGCATGAGGCGAACCAAGGACCCGATGACGGAATCGGCCGGCGGCATGCTAAGCATGCTGTCTGGGATGGCCACAGGAATCGATCCTCGGAATTCGGAGCAGTGAAGATCGACGCTACAGGGGATAGCTATGATTTTAGTCCTAATCTCGATTTTGACCATTATCGTCGTGGGCGCAATCTGCTTTTGGGCCATCGATAGGTTTGCCACCGACCGCCGACTTGCAAATCTGCTGAAGCTGCTCGTGATACTGATTTGCCTCGGCGCCATTTTGCAGCGAGTGCTGCCAATGACGGGAATTTATTAGGACGGGCGCTGAGCGCGCCCAACGACCGGTATCAACCAACGCTCGAAGGCCATCATGTGGGGATTTCTCATCGGCCTCTATCTGGCGATGATCATCTACCCGCTCTTTCAGGAGTGGCGACAACGCCGCCACGACAGAAAAAGCCTGGAGAGAATGAGAAAGCATTTTGCCTCGCGTCGCCGGTGGGACGTTCTGAAGGGCCAGTGGAGCGACGATTGAACCGCCCCCGACGGTCCATGGCTCACCTGGCCGAAATCAAGTTCCCAAATTACGCTGTGCGGCATCGAACCTTGGCACGATCTCTGCAGACAAAGCTTTGCTGGGATTTGAGCGTCCAGCATTGATACACAACGCCGCCAAGCGATCATATTCCGCTTGGCCGCGTTGTGCTTTGCACCATGCGCAAGGCGTGCCGACTGTGACTGTGGTGATCGCGAACCCGTGAAGCTGTTTCATCGTCCAAAAACCCATGAAGCCATTCCGTTGCGATGACGAAGCCGTTTTCAGGGTCCCGCGAAGACACCGGGAAACGAATGGCTGCTATCAACACCCACGGATCAAACAATGGGGTTCGATCATGTGGGACTTCATCATCAACCTGATTTACCGCCAATCGTGCAGGAAATACCTTGTCGCGGCGCGGAAGCAGACCGCACTGGATCACCTGTGGGCTTGAGGAGCGAGATAACCCGCACGCCCTGCCTTCTGATGGTTGCTGGTCGTTACCCTCAAGAGACGCCGGCGGCGCACCCAATGTGCGGGATGACAAGGCGGTGCTGCTTTCTCTGAGGCACGACCCCGGCCCGAGGAACGGGGGCTTTCAGGGCCGAAGGCCGTGCCAAGTCCCCCCACGGCCCGGCAAACCCAATTCAAGTTCTCTGACCCGGTTCCGCGGCCCGTTAAGGCTTGCGTCAAAATTTTGTTTGAGAGTCGGCAACCGGACAGACCAACATCTGCTACAACCCATATCGTTTCTGCGGGTGCTGGGCGATGCGTGATTTATCCTCCATTGTTGAACGGCCAATGTGTCTCACCTGCAAACACAGGATGGGATTGGCTCGAATTTCGCCCGGCAAACGCGGCTTTGAGGAACGGACTTTCGAGTGCAGCACCTGTCATCGCATTGAAAAAATTTCCTTTGCCAGTGACCCTCTGAAGACTGATGCGGTGGGCTGGCTCGCCAGCGAACTAAGACCGCCTCGCTAGCAGGCAAGTAGCGTTGAGTTGAAGCAGGAGTTGACCATGAGCGTCGAACATATGCCTGACGAACGGCTCGCTCATTTCTACGAAAATATTCGACAACAGGTCGAGGCTGACCAAGCGAACAAGCATCAATTCATGGCGAACCCAACAGTTCGTCAGTATGCCGACAGGCTGCGAAGCGAGATGATCAAACGACGATTAAGTCACTCGCCGATCGACTGGCCGTCCTAGCATCGCGGCATTGGCGACATTCGATCCGCCGGCACCCCGGGCGTCCCGGCGGGACGGCCTCATTTCCCTGACGGCCTCATTTCCCTAAAGCCGGCCAGACCGTGGAACTCAATACCTGGGTCTAGCGTTCTCCTTGGCGGATACCGGCGTGCATCGGCGATATTGGTGAAGCAAAATGAGCGAAGTCACGCAGTTGGCCAGCGCGATGGTGGTGATCGTATTCGCCGCCGTGATGTTGGTAGCCGGGCAATTGTACATCGAAAGCAGGGAAAACAAGTCGGTAAGGATTCCAAGCGCGCCCGCCGTGCAAATTGCTTCTATTCCCCTATGACGATCCTGCCGCAGCTCTAAGCTCGATCAGTCATCGGGTTGGCGCGTCAATAACATTGCAGTTCGTTCGTCCCGACATCAGGCAATCCTGCATTTTGCTGCTCGCGGTCAGCTCGTGAGCCAACCACAGTCCCACGGCCAACAATACAACCGCAATTGCCAGGCCGGCGATCGCTGCACGCCGGTTTCCGCCTTGTTCGGGGTCGGCCATCGTCCGGAACGTCCAGAATTGGTTGAGGTGAAACATCCTGGTGCCGCGGCGCGTTATTATCACTTCTCGACCGAAAATGACGGCGGGGATCCACCTCCTCGGCTATTTCGATGGCTTCCGGGCGCCCCCGGCTGTACACGGTCAGTGATCGCGAGACCCATCGTCTCACAACAGACAATGAAATAGACAAGGCCCGTTATGAGTGGATTTAAGGAACCTAGCCTTGCGGACCGGCAGAAGGCGGCCCAGCAAGCCAGGCAAAACATGCTCAACAAGTTTCGCAGCCAACCGGGTCTCGACGATCCTGCAGTGGCTCTAAGCTCGATCAGTCATCGGGTTGGCGCGTCAATAACATTGCAGTTCGTTCGTCCCGACATCAGGCAATCCTGCATTTTGCTGCTCGCGGTCAGCTCGTGAGCCAACCACAGTCCCACGGCCAACAATACAACCGCAATTGCCAGGCCGGCGATCGCTGCACGCCGGTTTCCGCCTTGTTCGGGGTCGGCCATCGTCCGGAACGTCCAGAATTGGTTGAGGTGAAACATCCTGGTGCCGCGGCGCGTTATTATCACTTCTCGACCGAAAATGACGGCGGGGATCCACCTCCTCGGCTATTTCGATGGCTTCCGGGCGCCCCCGGCTGTACACGGTCAGTGATCGCGAGACCCATCGTCTCACAACAGACAATGAAATAGACAAGGCCCGTTATGAGTGGATTTAAGGAACCTAGCCTTGCGGACCGGCAGAAGGCGGCCCAGCAAGCCAGGCAAAACATGCTCAACAAGTTTCGCAGCCAACCGGGTCTCGACGATCCTGCAGTGAAGCAGCGGCAAGCCGAGCGCGAGGCACATGCCGCCGAGCGTAGCAAGGCCAGACTGGCGCGCGAGGCCGCCAAGGCCGAGCAGAAACGCCGCGAGACCGAGGCGGCGGCGCAGGCCGCAGCCCAACTGGCGCGTGAAAAGGAAGAGGCCGCCGCCAGGGAGCTGGCGCTCGAAGCCGAACGCAAGGCGGCGCGCGACGCGCGCTACGCCGCCCGCAAAAAGCGAAAATAACTCCGGCGGCTTTGGGACGCGGTCGCGCTACGACAGCACAGGCCCGGCCGATGGGGCGAGCCTGTGGATGCCGAAGCGCGATGCCTAGTTCTTCTTCGTCGCGTCGTCTTTCTTCATGCCATCCTTCTTCATGCCATCATCCTTCTTCATGGCGTCCTTGGACATCGTGTCCTTCTTCATCGCGTCCTTGGACATAGTGTCTTTCTTCATGCCGTCGTCCTTGCCCATCTTGTCCTGGGCCAAGGCGGCAGGCGCCAGCGCCAGGCTGAGCGAAAGAGCGGCAGCAGATACGCCGAGTGCAATGCGGGGGCGAATGGTCATGGGTTGGTCTTCCTTTGAGACGGTTTCGAAAGCGGCTGATGCCGCTATGTTCACCACGGTCCCGCGACCTCGTTTGTTACTGGCTGTTTAAAAACTTTCTTGTGAGGGGCTTTTTCAGACCGTCTCGGGGTTCGCAATGCAGGCTCGCTAGAACCTGTGGGTTCGTCTTTTTTCGGTCGCATCTTTGAGGCAAGTGTGCACCGCAACAAACTCGGGCGTTACCGCAAGCGCGCCCTCGAACTATCAGACTAGAGAAAGTCCTGATGAAGACGGGCTAATATGCCGCAACGTCGGCCCGAACATTCCAATTAAGAATAGCTTTACGGAGATATCCATGCTCACACGCCGTAACATCCTCGTAACAGCGCTTGCCGCGCCCGCCATTTTGCGTTTTGGGACCGGGACGGCCCGAGCCGCAACCACACTGAAAATATCGCACCAGTTTCCCGGCGGAACCATCGACAAGGGCGATTTCCGCGATCGCCTATGCAGGGTTTTCGCTGCAGAAGTAGCCAAGCGCAGCGGCGGCGAAATCGCTGCCGAGATCTATCCGAATTCCTCGCTGATCAAGACCAACGCGCAATTCTCGGCGATGCGCAAAGGCGCGCTGGATGTCAGCCTGTATCCTCTCCCCTACGCGGGCGGCGAACTGCCGGAAACCAATATCGGCCTGATGCCCGGTCTGGTTTCGACCTACGATCAAGGCCTGCGCTGGAAGACCCAGCCGGTCGGCAAGGCACTGACGGATTTTCTGGCCGACAAGGGCATCATCATCCTCACCTGGGTCTGGCAGGCCGGCGGCGTCGCCAGTCGTTCGCGCCCCCTCGTCGTCCCCGAAGACGCCAAGGGCCTCAAGGTCCGCGGCGGCTCGCGCGAGATGGACATGGTGCTGCAGAGCGCGGGCGCAGCCGTGCTATCGGTGCCCTCAAACGAACTCTACGCGGCGATGCAGACCGGCGCGTGCGACGCCGGCATTACCTCCTCCACCAGCCTGATCTCGTTCCGGCTCGAGGAAGTTGCGAAGCACCTCACGTCGGGCGCCGGCGCATCCTATTGGTTCATGCTGGAGCCGCTTTTGATGTCGAAGTCGATCTTCGACAAGCTGCCGAAAAATCAGCAAGACATCATCCGGGCCGTCGGCACCGAACTGGAAGCGTTCGGCAGGAAGGGCGCGCAGGACGATGACATCGAAGTGGCTAAAGTCTACGAGAAGGCCGGCGCAAAGGTCAGCCCACTTGACGTCGCCACTGTGGGCAAATGGCGCGATATCGCGCGGGACACCGCGTGGAAGGACTACGCTGGAAAGACCGCTGCCGCGGCCAAGATGCTCAAGCTCGCGACCGACGTCTTAGCATGATGCATGGTCCGCTGCCGGATCAGAATGACCATTCGGACATCGCCACTAGCAATGCGCTCGTGGCGGCGCTTCAACGCGGGCTTGCCTTCTGCAACAGCATCATCGTCGTCGTGGCGGGCGTCGCGCTTGTCGCGGCCTGCATCATCCTAAGCTACAGCGTATTGGGCCGCGCCCTGTTTCACAGCCCGAATTATTGGCAGGACGAGGCGGCGGTGTTCTTGCTGGTCGGCGCAACCTTCATGACAGCCGCCTATGTGCAGGGCCAACGCGGCCACATCGGCGTCGAGGCGTTCGTCGGACTGCTGCCGCCGATGGTCAACCGCGCCAGGCTGTGGCTCGTCGACCTCGCGAGCTTTTTGTTTTGCGCGTTCTTCGCCTGGAAATCCTGGACACTGGCGCATGAAGCCTGGGTCGACGGCCAGGTGTCGAACTCGATGTGGTCGCCGCCGCTGGCGATTCCCTATGGCCTGATGGCGGCGGGCATGACGCTGCTTTGCCTGCAGATCCTGCTGCAGCTCATCATTCCGCTCAGCGGGGGGCGCCGATGACCGTGCTTGGAATCGGCATCAGCTACGGCGTCGCCACGCTTTTTGCCATGTTCTCGGGCATGCCGATCGCGTTTGCGCTGGGCGCGGTCGCAATCGTGTTCATGGGCATCTATATGCCGGCGGCGTCGCTCGATACCGTGACCCAGAATGTCTACGAGGAAATGGCCTCGATCACGCTGTTGTCGATCCCGCTGTTCATCCTCAAGGGCGCGGCGATCGGGAAATCGCGCGCGGGGCAGGATTTGTATTCAGCGCTGCACGCCTGGCTGCATCGCGTGCCCGGCGGGCTCGGCGTCGCCAACGTGTTTGCCTGCGCGCTGTTCGCGGCGATGGCGGGATCATCGCCCGCCACCTGCTCGGCCATCGGCTCGGCCGGCATACCGGAGATGCGCAAGCGAGGTTATTCCGGCGGCTTCGCGGCCGGAATTATTGCCGCCGGCGGCACGCTCGGGATCCTATTGCCGCCTTCAATCACCATGATCCTGTTCGCGGTCGCGGCGGAAAAATCACTGGGACGGCTGTTTCTTGCCGGCATCGGACCCGGCTTGCTGCTGGTCACGTTGTTCGGCGCCTATGCCGTGCTCCGCTTTCGAAAAGAATATGCCGCTGCGAGCGCGCTCTACGCGAAGACCGGCGCGACTTCGCCGATTCTCACGCGCGACGATTTTACGATGGCGGAGCGATTCAACGTTCTGCCGCGGGTGCTGCCGTTCGTCTTGTTGCTGACCGGGGTGATGATTGCGCTTTACGGCGGCTATGCAACGCCGTCCGAAACCGCGGGCCTCGGCGGGCTGCTGGCGCTGATGCTGATCGCGCTGATCTACAGCGTGTGGCGGCCCAGCGACCTGGCGCCGATCATGAAATCGACGATACGCGACTCCACCATGCTGATGATGATCATCGGCATGTCGCTATTGTATTCCTATGTGATGAGCTACCTGCACATCTCGCAATCCGTCGCTGAATCGATCGTCGCGATGCATCTGCCGCGCTGGGAATTGCTGGCGGCGATCCTCGTCATGGTCGTCGTGCTCGGCTTTTTCCTGCCGCCGGTTTCGATCATCCTGATGACCGCGCCGATCATCCTGCCGCCGCTCCGCGCCGCAAACTTCGACATCATCTGGTTCGGCGTCGTCATGACCATCGTGATGGAGATGGGACTGATTCACCCGCCCGTGGGCTTGAACATTTTCGTCATCCGCAATGTCGCCCCGGATATTCCGCTCAGCGAGGTGATCTGGGGCACGCTGCCCTTTGTGCTTCTGATGATGGCGGCGGTGGTGGTGCTGTGCTTCCTGCCGGGAATTGCGACGTACTTCCCGGATCTGGTGATGGGACCGGATGGCGGGAGGTAATGTAAGGGGCGAATAGGGAGTAGCGAGTAGCGAATAGGGCAATTCCATTCGCTATTCGCTATTCGCCACTCGCAGCTTCGCGTTCAACGCCGAAGCGACGCGGCTCACCGGCGGCCGGCCGATCAACCGGCTTACTTCGTTGGTGGCCGCCACCAGTTTTGCCATATCGACGCCGGTCGCGATGCCCATGCCCTCCAGCATGTAGACTACGTCCTCGGTGGCGACATTGCCGGTTGCGCCGGGCGCGTAGGGGCAGCCGCCGAGACCGCCGGCCGCGGAATCGATCACGCGCGCGCCCTCCTCCATCCCGGCATAGAGATTGGCCAGCGCCTGGCCGTAAGTGTCGTGAAAATGCATGGCGAGATTGGCCATTGGCACGGCGCCGGCCACCGCGCGCAGCAACTGCCGTGCCTTGACGGGCGTGCCGACCCCGATGGTGTCGCCGAGCGAGATTTCGTAGCAGCCTAGATCCCACAGCATCTTCGCTACATCCACCACCGCTTGCGGCTTCACCTCGCCGTCATAGGGACAGCCGAGCACGCAGGAGATATAACCGCGCACCTTGATGTCATCGGCCTTGGCGCGGGCGATCACCGGCTTGAAGCGCTGGATCGACTCGGCGATCGAGCAATTGATATTGGCGCGCGAAAAGCCTTCCGAGGCCGAAGCAAATACCGCGATCACTTTGGCGCCGGCCGCACGCGCGGCCTCGTAACCCTTTTCGTTCGGCACCAGCACGTGGAATTCGCTATCGGGGTGATGGTTGACGCCGCGCAGCACGAAATCCGAATTCACCATCTGCGGGATCGCCTTCGGCGACACAAAGGCGCCGACCTCGACGGTATGCAGCCCGGCGCCGACCAGCGCCTCGATGAACGCAATGCGGGCTTCGACGCTGACCGGCGTCTTTTCGTTTTGCAGCCCGTCCCGCGGCCCAACTTCGACGATGCGCACTTGCTCGCTCATAGTGGTCTCACGCAGCCCAAATCCTAGGAAGCGAAAGGCTCGACCTCGGCGAGTTCGACGCCTTCCTGCACGATATCGCCGACCTTGCATTTTATCAGTTTCAGCACGCCTGCGAACGGCGCGCGCAGGGTCTGCTCCATCTTCATGACCTCGAGCGTCAGGATCGCCGCGCCCTTCTCCAGCTTGGCGCCTTCCTCGGCCAGCAAGGCCACTACGGTGCCAGGCAAGGGCGCTACGATCTTGTCTTCGCCGACCTGCTCTTCGGTCTCGCCGCCGAACGGATCAACCCAATGCAGTTCGAAACGGCCGTTGCGCGTTCGTAGATACAGTTCATGGCCTTCGATCACAGCGACGATGCGGGATTTCATGCCGTCGAGCGTGAGCTCGAGTCCGCCGTCAACGGCGGGCGAACAGGTGAAGGCGAACTCGTGTGCGTCGATCGACAGCATCGCGAAACCGTTGCCGTATTTCAGGGTTACCTTTTGTTCGGCTCCCTGCCTGTCGCGGAACGCAAACACCCGCTGCCGGCGGCCGACCGGCATCCAGCCCGCGGTCCGCCACGGCGAATGCGCCTCTGCGCGGGCGGCTTTGGCCTCGTCGTCGAGGATTGCTGCCACGGCGGCGCAAAGCTCGAGGCCGCCGGGCGCCGCAGGGGGCGGCGCCAGCTTCTTCAATTCACGCTCGATGAATCCGGTATCGATGGCATTGGCGCGCACGCTCGGATGCATCAGCAGCGCCGAAAGGAAGGGAATGTTGGTGACGATGCCGCGAACATCGGTTTCCTCAAGCGCGCGATTAAGGCTTTCGATCGCGGCGTCGCGGGTCGGCGCCCACGCGATCACCTTGGCCAGCATGGCGTCGTAATGCGGCGATACCGCATCGCCCTCGCGGTATCCGGCATCAATGCGCAGCCCGTTCGACTGGTCCGGGGTGTGCCAGGTTCTGATACGACCGACCGACGGCATGAAATTCTTGTGCGGATTTTCCGCGTAGACCCGCGCCTCGATGGCGTGACCGTTGAACTTGATTTGATCCTGTTGGAGCGGCAGCTTTTCGCCGAACGCGACGCGCAGCTGCCATTCCACCAGATCGATGCCCGTGATCAGCTCGGTCACCGGATGCTCGACCTGCAGGCGGGTGTTCATCTCGATGAAGAAGACCTCCTTGCCGTCGG
>VAZH01000509.1 GCA_005884465.1 Alphaproteobacteria bacterium
GGATGATCTATTGCCCACACTTTTATCCGAGGCGCATCCTCGCGCCCAAATGGCCCCATTTCGCTATAATCGGCATTTAACAGGCACATTTCGCGAGCGTCGGGCCAAAGAGGCCCGTTTAAAGCCTGCCCAACGACCAAATAACAGGCCAAATATTATAGATTTTTTTGCAAAAATTGGGCACTTTCCCATTGAGGATGGGCTGTTTGGACAGCCCGGTTTGGCTTAGCTTAGAGGATCTGCGGCCAAGCCTGACGTCCGTTTAGTGGAGTTTGTGGTGCCATGACCGAGGTTACGCCGCCCGTATCGGACGGGCACCGCGCGCCTAAAACCCCGACGATCTCGTTCGAGTTCTTCCCGCCGAAGACCGAGGAGATGGAGCGCAGCCTGTGGGAGACGATCAAGCGTCTGGCGCCGCTCGCGCCCAACTTCGTCTCCGTGACCTATGGCGCCGGCGGTTCGACCCGCGAGCGCACCCATTCCACCATCGCCCGCATCCTGGCTGAAACCGAGCTGCTGCCGGCAGCGCACCTGACCTGCGTCGGCGCGGCGCGGGGCGAAATCGACGAGATCGTCGGCCGCTATCACGATATCGGCGTCCGCCACATCGTGGCCCTGCGCGGCGATCCGCCGGGCGGCATCGGCACGGCCTACACCACGCATCCGGATGGCTATCGCAATTCGGCGGAGCTTGTTGCCGGCATCAAGCGGCAGCATGGCGACATCGAGATTTCGGTCTCCGCTTACCCCGAGAAGCACCCCGAAAGCCCTGACTTCGATGCCGACATCGATTTCCTCAAAGCCAAGGTCGATGCCGGCGCAGCCCGCGCCATCACGCAAGTGTTCTTCGACAACGACCTCTACTTTCGTTACCTCGACCGGGTTCGTGCGCGCGGCATCGATATTCCGATCGTGCCCGGCATCATGCCGATGCACAACTTCAAGCAGGCACGCAACTTCGTGACCCGCGCCGGCACCAGCGTGCCGAACTGGCTCGCGGAAAAATTCGAGGGCCTCGACGACGATCCTGAAACGCGCAAGCTGGTCGCGGCCACCGTCGCTGCCGGCCAGGTGCAAAAATTGGCAAAACACGGCGTCGATACCTTTCACTTCTACACGATGAACCGCGCCGACCTCGTATTCGCTATCAGCCATTTGCTCGGCATCCGGCCCAATGGCGCACAGAAAGCTGCCTGATCCAATGACCGTGCCTGTGTCTCCCAAGCGTACCGCCCTGCTCGCTCTGGCGCGCGAGCGCATCATGGTGCTCGACGGCGCCATGGGCACCATGATTCAGGGGCTGCAATACGACGAGACGGCGTTTCGCGGCGAACGTTTCAAGGATTTTCACCGCGACCTCCGGGGCAACAACGATCTGTTGATCCTGACCCAGCCGCAGGCGATCGAGCACATCCACGCCGATTATTTGCG
Organism: Alphaproteobacteria bacterium; assembly: GCA_005884465.1. Taxonomy (GTDB): domain Bacteria; phylum Pseudomonadota; class Alphaproteobacteria; order Rhizobiales; family Xanthobacteraceae; genus Bradyrhizobium. The sequence continues at coordinate 1,432 of VAZH01000509.1, forward strand.
CGCCGGCGCCGACATCGTCGCCACCAACACCTTTTCCTCGACCTCGATCGCGCAGGCCGATTACGACCTCTCGGGTTTTGCCTATGAGCTGAATCTTGAGGGCGCCAAGCTCGCGCGCGCCGCGGCCGAGCGGGTGGCTGCCGAGGATGGCAAGCCGCGCTTCGTTGCCGGTGCCATCGGCCCGACCAACCGCACCGCATCGATCTCGCCTGACGTTTCCAGCCCCGGCTTCCGCGCCGTCACCTTCGACGATTTGCGTAACGCCTATGGCGAACAGATCAACGGACTGCTCGACGGCGGCGCCGACCTGCTGCTGCTCGAGACCATTTTCGACACCCTCAACGCCAAGGCCGCGCTCTACGCCATCTCGGAAATATGCGAAGCGCGCGGCATCGACGTGCCCGTGATGATCTCCGGCACTATCACCGACAAGTCCGGCCGGCTGCTGTCCGGGCAATTGCCGGAAGCATTCTGGAATTCGGTGCGCCACGCCAGGCCGATCACTGTCGGCTTCAACTGCGCGCTCGGCGCCGAGGATTTGCGCGGCCATATCGCCGACATCGGCCGGGTCGCCGACACGCTGGTGTGCGCCTATCCGAACGCCGGTTTGCCCAACGAATTCGGCCAGTACGACGAGAGCCCGGAATACATGGCGCGGCTGATCGGTGAATTCGCCGCCAGTGGCCTCGTCAACATCGTCGGCGGCTGCTGCGGCACCACGCCCGATCATATCGCGGCGATTGCCGCAGCCGTCGCGCCGCACAAGCCGCGGGCCGTCCCGGTGATCGAACCGCGGCTCAGGCTTTCGGGACTTGAGCCGTTCGAACTGGCGCCCGCGATCCCCTTTGTCAATGTCGGTGAGCGCACCAACGTCACCGGCTCGGCAAAATTCCGCAAGCTGATCACCGCGGGCGATTACACCGCCGCGTTGCAGGTGGCGCGCGACCAGGTCGAGAACGGCGCGGTAGTCATCGACGTCAACATGGACGAAGGCCTCCTGGATTCGGAAGCGGCGATGGTGACGTTCCTCAACCTCGTCGCCGCCGAGCCGGATATCGCCCGCGTCCCCGTGATGGTCGATTCCTCGAAATTCGCGGTGATCGAGGCCGGCCTGAAATGCGTTCAGGGCAAGCCGGTGGTGAATTCGATCTCGATGAAGGAAGGCGAGGAGAAATTCATCCACGAAGCCAAAATCGCACGGCGGCACGGCGCCGCCGTGGTGGTGATGGCGTTCGACGAGGTGGGCCAGGCCGATACGTTCGCGCGCAAGACCGAGATCTGCAAGCGCGCCTATGACATCCTGGTCAACCAGCTCGACTTCCCGCCGGAAGACATCATCTTCGATCCGAACATTTTCGCGATCGCGACCGGGCTCGAGGAGCACAACAATTACGGCGTCGACTTCATCGAGGCGACGCGCTGGATCAGGCAAAATCTGCCGCATGCGCATATTTCCGGCGGCGTGTCGAACCTGTCGTTCTCGTTCCGCGGCAACGAGCCGGTGCGCGAGGCCATGC
>VAZH01000104.1 GCA_005884465.1 Alphaproteobacteria bacterium
CTTGCGCCCTGCCATTGACCACGACGGTCGCGCCCGCGGCAGCGAGGCCCTTGGCGGTGGCATGGCCAATGCCGGAGGTCGAGCCCGTCACCAGCGCCGTCTTTCCCGTGAGATCGATTTTCATGAGACATCTCCATCATTGATGACGCAGATATCGGGAGCAGCGCGCGCAACTGCAATCGCCGGCAATGTTTGACAGCTGCCCAATAAAAAAGCGGCGCACACGGCGCCGCCTTTAAAAACCAATTTAGGCAGTTACGCCGCTTCCGCGGCGGCTTTTTCCTGCTCGGGACCTGAATCGAGGCCCTTGGCCTCGACATCGCGGTCGACGAATTCGATCACCGCCATCGGCGCGTTATCGCCGTAGCGGAAGCCAGCCTTGATGATGCGGGTGTAGCCGCCCTGCCGGTCCTTGTAGCGGGCGGCGAGGACATCGAACAATTTCTTGGTCTGCTCGAGATCGCGCATCTCGCTGATCGCCTGCCGCCGCATGGCGAGACCGCCTTTCTTGCCAAGCGTCACTAGCTTTTCCACGATCGGGCGCAGTTCCTTGGCCTTCGGCAACGTGGTGACGATCTGCTCGTGCTTGATCAGCGCCGCGCACATATTGGCAAACATCGCGCGCCGATGTTCGGCGGTGCGATTAAGCTTGCGATGAACCTTGCCGTGACGCATGGCGTCCTCTCCTGCCCTTTTCCTGGCCTCATCCTTCGAGACGCGGCCAAGAGGCCGCTCCTCAGGATGAGGGATAGACCTCGTGGTGAGGA
>VAZH01000103.1:0-11446 GCA_005884465.1 Alphaproteobacteria bacterium
ACGGCAATATCCGACGCAGGTAAGAAGACGGCGGCATTCTGAGAGCTTTCTTGCTGTGCCGCCCCATGCGCAAAGCCTGGCTGTTCGGGACGGCGACGAATGGCGGGAGGGAACCGATTCGATTTCTAAGATGTTATTCTTGGCTGCAGAATTTCACCTCGTCCTACTTTGCAGCAGGGACCTTGTAGGGGCACAGGGGCAATTGCTGTGATTAAAAACGACCTCTCCGACATCTACTTAGACTACATTGCCTGCCTGAATAAGCAGGACTGGCCGAAGCTAGAAAAGTTCGTTCATGATGAAGTGTACTACAACGGTCAGCGGATCGGGATATTAGGTTATCGCGAGATGCTGGAGAGAGATTTTCATGAAATTCCGGACCTTTATTTCGACGTTCAGCTGCTGATTTCCGATCCGCCATATATAGCGAGCCGGTTAGGCTTCGACTGTACGCCAAAGGGAAAGTTCCTTAGCCTCCATGTAAACGGGAAGAGAGTTTCCTTTACCGAGAATGTATTCTATGAATTTCGAAGAGAAAAGATTGAGCAAGTATGGTCAGTTATAGATAAGGCAGCTATCGAAGCTCAGCTTTAGTGCGAAAAATTATCGCGTATCTCGTCTCCATGCGCGATTGCTCAGAAACTGTTACGGACGAACGTTGAAATCACATTAAATGTTAACGACGAACCGAAGATTTGCTCAGGGCTCAAAGCGGTCTTCCACCCTGCTGGATTAATGGCTCCTGAGCCTAGCGAATTCGTCCCGACAGCCGCAACACGAAGACCAGCACTTCGGCGACCGCCTTGTAAAGCTCCGGCGGAATTTCATCGCCGAGTTCGACCTTGGAGAGTGCGCCTGCCAGCACGTCGTTCTCCTCGATCGGAATATCGTGGGCTTTGGCGAGCTCGATGATCTTCTCACCGATGCTTCCCCTGCCCTTGGCAACAACTCGTGGCGCGCCTTTCTTGTCGTAATGCAGCGCGACCGCGAGCTGGCTTCGTGTCTCCACGCTCATAGCGCGCGATTGAGAAAATGTCCGGCAGGCGCCGGCGCAGATTGTGGGGGCGCACCATCCCGGATCACGATGTCGCCGGGCTGAAGCTCGGCCTCGCTCAGCGCCTGGCTGAGGCGGCTTACGCCGGCGCGCAACTGCGCCGCGGTCACGGGGCGTTCCGCCCAGATTCGCACCGACGTTCGCTCGCCGCTGAGCGATACCAGCGCATGGACCGGACCGGCAGGCTCGATGTCGAGCGAGAACCGCGCCCGCCAAACCCGTTTTGTCGCCTCGACTTCACTGCCGCCGCCGTGGCGCGAAACTTCGAATTGCGCGATCGCGGTTCCCTGCACCGTCGCGAACGGGATTTCGAAATTCCATCGTGGCGCAGTTGGATCGAGACGTGCGCTGGCAATATCGACATGGTCCGGCAGCGACGCCACCTGCAACAATGTCTGGCGTGCAATCGCGGCGTCGGTGTCGCTGAGCAGGTGGTGCGCAATTGTTGGGACCGGCGCACCCGGTGCGATCGATGGCGAGGCAACTGGTTGCACCGAGGGCAGCGCCCCGCGAAACGGCGGAGGTGGCGTGTTGGTATGGACAGTTACGTCGTCGTTGCGTTCGCCTTTCAGTGTAGCCGTTGTCGATGACGCGTTACCGTTTTCCGGCGGACTTTCCGGCAGCACCTCCTGCAGCAGGGTGAAGACAGCACCGGTTGTCGCGGCACGTGGCCTGGTAATGTCAGGCGTTTCAGGGAGCACGATGCGGACGGTGCTGCCCAGTTCCAAAGTGTCATCTGCAACCGGCACGCGCGCCTGTGGCAGAAGAATTTCCTGCACGTCGATTTCGGGAGAGGATGGGGCAAGCGTTGGTGCCGCCGAAGCATGCGGCGGAGCTGCTGCTTCAGCAGCCGACGTCTCAGGAGCCGCCGGCAAGACCGGCTGCGGCGCGACCGCCCCCGACGTGGCATCCACGGTGGGATTGACGGCGGCCCCAGGCAAAACCGGCTGCTGCGCGGCCGGCGCGGACGCGGCAGGGATCCCGGCAGCTTCGGTTGCGCCGAGCGACGACAATAGCGTCTGACGAAGCACGATCAGCGCGGCCTTGAGATCGGGCATGCCGGCTGGGGACGAAACAGCTCCCGACGCCAGCGAAGCCTCCAGGAAAAGTCCGGATTTTTGAAAGGCATTTTTGACGTCGCTGCCGCTCAGGTTTTGATCGAGGCTGGTGCGCTGCGCCAGCACTTGCATCACGGCCTGCTGCAGTTTCGGCGGCAGCGCATTCGACGCAGCCACGGCGTCCAGATTTGTAAACAGCGGCGCAAGACTCTCCTGCTGCGTGGCCGCGCTCTCGGCCGCCGCCGCGACCGCCACTCGCTCGAGCGGCGTCAGCTCATTTCTTGAAGGCTGATTTATTGCCGGCGCCGCACCAACCGGCGGGGTCGTCGCGACATCGACAATCGTATCCGGCGCCAGCGTTACGGCATCAGCGGACGCGACGGCCTTGGCCCCGGACTCCTGCCCCACGACCGCGAGCCTGATACCATCCGGTGTCTGGGATACCGCAAGCTGCAAAGCTTGCCCGACCTGAAGCGGAATTTCCGAGAAAACCTCGATCGAAAGACCTGAAATCGCGATCCGCACCAGATCGTCAGAGAGAAGCCTGAGCACCTCGGCGTCGATCACCGTCCCCGGCTTCAGCACCAGATCGGGCGCCGCGCCCTGGGCGGCGATCACGGGAAAGATCGGATTGATGGAGATCGACATTTTGAGGTCTCGGCTCGGCCAGCAAAGCTAGCCCAGCGTCGTAAACCCCCCGTTAATCCTGCCATGCGGTAATTGATCTTTCATCGCTTGCGATCAAAGTGTCCTCGGCAACTGTATCCGGCTTCGAGGGCAAATTGTCGAAGATAAATTCCGAAAATGGCATGATTCAAATGTGGCTGAGGATCGCGTTGTCCTGCGGTCTGCTTGTCATTGCCTCGAATCCATCCGCCACTTTGGCTCAATCACGTGATATCGATGCAGGTATTGGCAACATCAGAATGGCATTTCTGTCCGCGCCGCGGGATGAGGCGACGCGACCCTCAGAAGAAATTCCTCGCGCCGTGCCGCAACTGGACAATGGAAACTTTGACGGAGCATGGATCTTCACCAGCGCCGGTTGTCCGTATACCGGCTCGTTGCCTGCGATGATTGCCAGCGGAAGGATTCTGATTCGGGGCGGCAGCGGTCAGGTCGATCCGGATGGCACATTGCGTTCGGTCGGAGCCGGCAATGGCATGACCCTCACCGCAGCCGGACGATTGTCGGGAAACACTGGCGCCGGAACGTTCATCCGGTCCGACGGCTGCGTCGGCAGTTGGATCGCGATCAAGCGGTAGATTTGAGAATGGTTGCGGCAGCCCGGAAATCGACAAGCCGTGCCGCGCGGCGCGCGGCAACCTCTTCATCCCTGCCCCATTGTTCGACGTTCCAGTCCTCGTCGACGTGAGCTGCCGCCCAGGCCTGATCCTGATCGATGACGCCACGCATCAGCGCCAGCGCGAGCAGCGCCGAGCCGGACAACGTCGTGACCACGTGCAGGGCCGCAATCGACCATGGGTCAGTGGGTAGTGCCGCGCGGGCAGCTGCTATCGCAGAATCGGGCTGGCGGACATGCACGATGCCTTCGGCCAGAATAAAATGGGCGCCGAGCGCATCCGCCGCCCAAAACACGATGGGATCCCAATGCGCGGCTTCCCGGGCAACCAGCGCCTCCGGATGGCCGGCGCGATAGAACAAGAGATCGGAGCCGAAATATTTCGCGACGTCGTCGGTGACGGCTTCGACCCGGTCGACCACGGCGTCGGTGACGCTGTTTGCAAATCGGGTCAGCGGCATCGTCAGCGGATCGATGGTCTCCTGCTGCGCATCCCATTCTGCAACGATGCCATCGGCGATCTCCCGATTCGGCGCAACCAAAGGACGGCCGGAAGGCGTGCGGACCGGCTTGTCGTCGAGCGTGATGGCAAAGCCATCCGGCGCCTCGGCCACGCCGGCATGGGCGTAAAAGCGCCGGCGGCGCGGCGCGCGCGTCGTACGCCGCACCGCCTCCTCCGGATCGTGCGGAGATTTTCCGGCCACATCATCGAACGATTCGCGCATCCGGGTTTTTCCGCGTCTATCCATCAGTGCTCATTGATGGGCCAAGAATATGATAAGGCTGCGCGCAAATAAAGCGAGCCGCGATGGCAAAGATAGTTGGAACGATTCTGGTTTTTGCGATTGCCGTGCTCGAAACCTCGGCCGCAGCGGCCGGATTCCGCTCGCCGGAATCCCTGGTCAGAAATGTCTACGCCCACTACGGCGACGGTTCGTCCGATCTCTCCAACGGGCTACCGCATGACACTGCCACAGCGCGCCAGTTCTTTGATCCGAGTTTGCGGGCCGCATGGATTTCACTGAAGAACAAGCCCTACGATTTCTTTGTCCAGAGCACGACATGGAAGCTTGGCGCCATCTCGATTGCTATCCTTCGCAAGCAATTCGACAAGACCTATGTCGCCGTCGCCTTTGACAATAATGGCCGGGCGGTCACGCTGAATTTTATCGTCGTCAATGGTCCCGACGGCTGGGTGATCGCGGACGTCGAGAGCCCGCATGATTCATTGCGTCTGTTTCTCAGCCACTATCGAAACTAAAGCGAGCTCCAATCATTGATTGGCGCAGGCGCGTGAATAGGCCGCGCGCGCGCTCGGGCCAAGCCCGTTGGCGGCGGCTTCATCGAGACAGGTTGTGATCCGGTCGCTGAAAGACGGCTGCGGCGCCGGCGCATAGTTCTGCGTTATCGGCGCGTCCATCTGCGGGATCACCGGCGCCTCGATCCTGGGCGGTGGCGGCAGTGGCGGCAGCGGCGGGTTGAGTTGCGAACTGCCGGGCGGAATGAATTGCGCCGAGGCCGTGCCAGGCGCGAGCAGCGCGCAAGCAAGGCAAATGACGATCAAAATCCTCATGACGAATATGTCGCGACCGCCACGGCCGATCGCAAGGAGTACCGCAGGTAACATCCCGTTGAGGAATAGCTATTCAAGGCTTCTGATAGATGATCTGGCCCGCGCGGATCGTGTAGGCAACTTTGGCGAGGTTGCGAACGTCGGCCATGGGATCGCCATCAAGGACCACAAGATCTCCATCAAATCCCCGTTCGACCCTGCCCTTCTTCGCGGCCTTGAAATACTGCGCCGGGTTGGTCGTGAGGGTCGCGAGCACCTGCCGTTCCGAAAGCGCGCGGTGCATCAGTTCATATTCGAGCGTGGTGTCGTAGACCTTGGTAAAGCCGATATCGGTCCCGAACAGAACGACGCCGCCATTCTCCGCAAATTGCCTGAGCTGATTGACGGTTACGGCGGTTATTTGGGCCGTTACGCCGGGATCGAGAACGACGGTTGTAAAAAGCGAGAGCGTCGGAATCAAAGCGGTCCCTTGCGATTTGAACCGCGCGAGTTGCTCGGAGGTATATTGAGTATATCCCGGGCCCGGAGCGGTGTGTGCCATCACGTCCACGCCGGCCGCGATCACCGTGTCCACGCCGGTCTTGTTCTGCGGATGGGCGAAGACCGGTTTTCCTTGCGCATGCGCCACATCGACCGCGGCCTTGGCGACCGCAACATCCATGTTCACCACCGGCTTGTCTTCGCCCTTGAAGGAACCGGTAAAGAGTTTTATGCCGTCCAGCCCCATGCCCAGATAAGACCGCGCCAATTGCGCGGACACATCCGGGTCGGCGATCTCGGGCAGCTTCAGTTCGGCAGGGAGATAGGCGGGATGACCGTCCTTGGGAAAGATGCTGCCGAGCAGGAAAATGTTGGGACCGAGCACTTCGCCGGCATTGACGCGGCGGCGCAGCGGCAGCGCGTCGGCCGGGTTGGAGCCCAAATCCCACACGGTGGTGAAACCCCACCGCGTCAGCATCTCCTGCATGTGCGCGGTGAGCGGCGCCGCCGGCCCATTCGCCGCGCTCTTCCACACAGCTTCCGTGAAATGGACGTGACTGTTCCAGAAGCCGGCAACAACCGTCTTTCCGGCACAATCGATCACGCGCGCATCTGGCGGGATTTGAACGTCGCTTGCGCTGCCGACCGCGCTGATGGCGCCACCGGAAACGACAACAACCGCATCCGGCAGCGGCGCGGCGTCGGGCGAGGCGTACACGCTGCCTCCCCGCAGAACCAGCGTCTGCGCGCTTGCTGCGGTACCCGAGGCAACGGCCGAACCAAGCAGGCCAAGGGATAGCGCGGCGCGGAGCCAATTGCCGGACAAACGTAAAACTTTGCGGTTTTCCATAAAACGCCCCGATGCTGAGAAGGTTGGTCCCAACGATAACCTGACGATGTGATCCCGCCTTGATGACTCTTGCTCACCGAGGCGATTTTATTCTTCAGGTGCGTTCTCGATCGGGTCGAACCTGTCAGCCTCGAGGCCGAGCAGATTCCACGATTGCAGCATATGTGGGGGCAGCGGCGCGGTCACGTCGATCACACCGCCGCGAGGATGCGGGATCACGATCCGCCGCGCCAAAAGATGCAGCCGGTTCTGCAGGCCGCCCGGCAGCTGCCAGTCTTCCCGGTTGAAATATTTCGGATCGCCCACGATGGCGTGATCGATATGCGCCATGTGCGCGCGCAACTGATGGGTCCGCCCGGTGACCGGCTTCAGCGATACCCATGCGAGCTTCTGCGCCGAGGTCTCCACCACGGCATAATAGGTCACGGCATGGCTGGCGCCCTCGTCGCCATGCGCTGCGATGCGCATGATGGTATCTTCCTCGCCCTCTTCCCTGGCGAGATAGGTCGAAATGCGGCCCTGCTTCGGCTTCGGTACGCCCGCCACCAGCGCCCAGTAGATCTTGCGCGCCGAGCGATGGCGGAACGATCCGGTCAGCGCGGTCGCGGCAAAACGGGTTTTTGCAACCAGGAGACAGCCCGCGGTCTCCTTGTCGAGCCTGTGAACCAGCCGCGGTTTTTGGCCCTTCGCATCGCGCATCACTTCCAGCATTTGATCGACGTGACGCGTGGTGCCGGAACCGCCCTGCACCGCAAGCCCGGCCGGCTTGTTCAGCACCATGACGTCGTCATCCTGATACAGGATCATGTCCTTCAGCGCCTGAAGCGTCTTCGTCGCCGCTTCCGAGAGATGACCTGCAGCCTTGGGCATATCGAGCTTGAGCGGCGGAATGCGAATGCTCTGTCCTTCCTGCAGCCGGTCCTTGCTGTCGGCGCGCTTGCCGTTCACGCGCAACTCGCCTTTGCGGACGATGCGCTGGATGTGGGAGAACGAGAGACCTGGAAAGCGCGCCTCGAGAAACCGGTCGACCCGCATGTTGTTCTCATCCGCTGACACGACGACGGTCTGAACTTTTGTCGGCAGCGGCGGCGGCTCGCCGACGGGCTTTGGAGCCTCGGCAACGAAAGCAGCCCGCCTGTCGGCGCGCGGCGCAGAAAAGCGGGCAGGCTTGCCGCCGGAACGATGATCTGGCTGCCGCTTACCTTGGACTCGGTCGGCTTGCGAAGGATTGCGATAGGGACGCGCGCCCTTCGGGCGATCGCCCGGCGCGCGGGATTTTGCCAGTGGCCTTTTGACGCGACGGCTCATGATGGCTCTGGTTCCGAATTTGTCACGAAGTCGGCCGGATAGGCTACCCGACAGCCAAGAATGCGCGAGGTGTGTTACGTCAGCTCAACGCGCAAGATGCGCCCGACGGCGCTCGCGGCCCGGCGCAATGTCTCAAGCGTTACCGAGGGTGTGGCAGGATCCAGCAGCCGGTCAAGTTGGCGCCGGCTGGTTCTCATGCGCTCCGCCATCGCACTCTTGGTGATGCCCTGTGCTTTCATCGCCTCTGCCAGTTGCTCGGCAATGATCTCCTTGATGGCTCGTTCTTCGCATGTCCCAAGCATTCCTTGCTCGGAAAGGAATTCGTCGAACGTTTCTTCGCTCAGGCGTGCCTTCTTTTTCTTCATCATCACGTCACCTCTCGTTTGCGCTTCAGCGCGAGCTCGATGTCTTGCTGCGGCGTCTTCTGTGTCTTCTTGATGAAGCCGTGCAAAAGGATCATATGGCCATCGCCCATGCAGAACATCACCCGCGCGGTCCGGTTGCTATCAAGGTCGCTTCGTACCTCCCACAAGCCGTGTCCAAGCGGAGCACAATGCGGACGCCCGATTGGCCAGCCAAACTCTACCTTCTGAATGTCCTTCCCTACCGTCTGGCGGTCTTCGGAAGGCAATTCCAAAATCCATTCGCGGACAGGATTGCGGCCGGTCGGGCTGAGATAGAACCGTGCGGGGAGCTTTTTCGTTCGGTCAATCATCCGGCTCGCCAAATGTGCCATTTTTGGCACACTTTTGCAAGCTATTTCGCTCCCTGCTCCTTCCGCAGCTTCGCCCAATAATCCAGCCGTTTGCGAATCTCGCGCTCGAAGCCGCGATCGGGCGGATCGTAAAAAGTCTGCCGGCCAAGGGCGTCCGGGAAATAGTCTTGTCCGGAGAAGGCTTCCGCCGTGTCGTGATCGTATTCGTAGCCTGAGCCATAGCCTTCCGACTTCATCAGCCTGGTCGGTGAGTTCAGGATATGTTTTGGCGGCAGCAGCGAACCGCCTTCCCGTGCGGCGCGCATCGCCGCGCCAAACGCCTTGTAGGCGGCGTTGGATTTCGGCGCGGTGGCGAGATAAATCACGGCTTGCGCGATTGCGAGCTCGCCTTCCGGATGGCCGAGGAAGTCAAAGGCATCTTTCGCCGCGTTGGCGATAACCAGCGCCTGCGGATCGGCGAGACCGATATCCTCGACCGCCATGCGGACCACCCGCCGCGCCAGAAACAGGGGATCTTCGCCGGCGTCCATCATGCGCGCGAGGTAGTACAACGCGGCGTCGGGATCGGAGCCACGCACCGATTTATGCAGCGCCGAGATCAGATTATAATGTCCGTCGGCGGATTTGTCGTAGATCGGCGCGCGGCGCTGCAGAATCTCCTGCAGCTGCTCCGCGTTGAAGGTCTCGCCCTGGCGCGCGGCGCGCCAGACTTCCTCCGCCAGCGTCAGCGCGGCGCGGCCATCGCCGTCGGCCATGCGCACCAGCACGGCGCGGGCTTCATCATCGAGCGGCAGCGTCTTGCCCTCGACCTTCTCGGCATGAACCAACAGCTTTTCGATCGCCGCCGCGTCGAGCGGATTAAACACCAGAACCCGCGCCCGCGACAACAGCGCGGCATTGAGCTCGAAGGAGGGATTTTCGGTGGTGGCGCCGACCAGCACCACGGTGCCGTCTTCCATCACGGGCAGAAACGAATCCTGTTGCGCGCGATTGAACCGATGCACCTCGTCGACGAACAATAGCGTCCCCTTGCCCATCTCGCGCCGCGCCCGCGCCGCGTCGAAGACCTTCTTCAAGTCCGCTACGCCGGAAAACACTGCGGAAATTTGCTCGAAATGCAGTTCGGTGGCATCTGCCAACAGCCGCGCCACCGTGGTCTTGCCGGTGCCGGGCGGGCCCCAGAAGATCAGTGACCCCAGCGTGCGCGTCGCCAGCATGCGCGTCAGCGCGCCGTCCGGTCCGAGGATGTGATCCTGTCCGACGACGTCCGAGAGCGTCCGCGGACGCAATTTGTCAGGCAGCGGATGCGGCGCGTCCTGCTCCAGCCCTGCGGCAGCGAACAGGGTTGCACCTTGGCGTGGTTGTCTCGGACTCATCCGCCGAGCGTAACGTTGATTTGCTGCCCGCCGCGCACCACGGTGATACGCCACAGCCGCGCCGACTCCCGCGTCGCCCTCTCAAGATCGCTGGTTTTTGTGATCTTCTGGTTATTGACCGCGGTGATGATATCGCCTTTCTGGAATCCGACGTTGGCGGCCGTTGTGTCGTTACCCAGATCGGTTACCACGACGCCCTCGGTGTCCACATCCAGATGCAGCTCATCGGCGACCGCGGGCGAGATGTTCGCAATCTTCGCGCCCTGGAATGGCGAGCGCGTCGTCAAGACGATTTCGTTACGGCCGGTATCGGGCGCGGTCTCCAGCGGTACGGTCAGCCTGATCGCCCTTCCGGCGCGTTGCACGTCGATCTGCGAGGTGCCGCCGAGCGGACGCGTCGCAAAGCGGTAGTCGAAGGCATTGGGATCGTCGACCGCCTGGCTGTCAATCGCGACGATCAGATCCGACAGCTTCAGCCCTGCGCGCGCCGCCGGACTATTCGCAACAACATTGGCGACCAGCGCACCGGATGGAAGGCGAAGCCCAAGAGTCTCGGCGATCTCCGGCGTCACCGCCTGCAATCGCGCGCCAAGCCACGGCCTTTTTACAGCCTTGCCGCCGTTCTTGGCGGAAGCGACGACGACGCGCACCATGTTGGCGGGAATCGCAAAGCCGATGCCTTGCGATCCGCCGGAGCGGGAAAAGATCGCGGTATTGACGCCCGCCAGCCGACCGGTCATGTCGACCAGTGCGCCGCCGGAATTGCCAGGGTTGATCGCGGCATCGGTCTGAATGAAGAACTGGTAGTCGGTGATGCCTACTTGCGTGCGCGCCAGCGCCGAAATGATTCCGTGGGTGACGGTCTGCCCGACGCCGAAGGGATTGCCGATCGCAAGCACGACGTCGCCGACCTGCAATTCATCGGAATTGGCAAAATCGAGGGTCGGGAATTTCTCGCGTGAATCTTTCAGGCGCAGCACGGCGAGATCGGTACGGCTGTCCTTGAGGACGATCTCGGCCTCGAACTCGCGCTTGTCGGAGAGCGAAACCTTGACCTGATCGGCGCCTTCGATGACATGGTTGTTGGTGACGACCAGGCCGGACGGATCCACCATCACGCCAGAACCCAGCGAACGCTGCATCTGCTCGGGCTGCTGGCCGGGCACGCCGAAGAACCGGCGGAAGATCGGATCATCGAGCAGCGGATTGCGATTTTGCACGACCTTGGCGGCGTAGACGTTGACCACCGCCGGCTGCACGCGCTGCACGATCGGCGCGTAGGACAGTCGGATGTCCGCAGGCGAGGCCGGGACGCGGCGATCCTGCGCGGCCCCGCGGTCGACGGTGCCCGCCAAAGCCACCACGCCTAGCAGGATGATCGCAACAACAAATGGTCTGGGCATCTAAACCTCTCAAGGAAGCTCCCGGAATATAACGCCTCGGCTACGCTAATAGAAGGCCGGTTTCCCCATTCTCTGCGCGTTCGACCCCGGATGGACGCGATTCCGCGCCCCCTTCGCATCGCCCGTCTTCGTGTCGAGGCCAACGCTGCCGTCACATGACGATTGTCATATCGAAGCCTGTGGCCTTGATACAACATGTCAAACCTTCTCGTGCTGCCGCGCTTGCGCCCTGCTTTGCCGCACCCTGGGGCTGTCGTAGGCTATTCCCGATCTTGCCAAGAAAACTCGAGTCGGCAAGCGAGCCTCGGTGTCACGGCTGGAATTCC
>VAZH01000103.1:11528-14856 GCA_005884465.1 Alphaproteobacteria bacterium
GTACAACTCACTGCGGTCGCCGCGATCGGCCTGATCGGGGCTCTGACAACATCGCCAGCACGCGCGCAGTCCGCCGACGCAGAGATTGCCGCGTTGAAGCAGCAACTGCGCCTGATGGAGCAGAAGCTCGACAAACTTCAAAAGCAGACCGCGGCCAATACCGCCGCTGCGGCAAGCGCCAATGCGAAAGCGGATGGCAAGGTCAGCGTTGCCAATGCCAACGCGGCGTATCCGGTCAAGGGCCCGGTTGCGCCGTCTGACGCGGTCGTAAAGATGCCGAACAACCGGCCGACAATCTGTACCGCCGACGATCGGAATTGCATTGCGATCACCAGCAGGCTGCACTTTGATGGTGGCGGCTACGACTATCACCCCAACACGGCTGCAACCGTTCCGCAACGTCTCGACAACGGCGTTAACGTTCGTCGCGCGCGCATCGGAGTGATCGGCAAATTCATGGAAGACTGGAATTACGCTCTCATCTACGACTTCGGCGGTGCTTCGGACGGGTTTGCCAGCACTGCCAGCGCCGGCGGCGTGCCCGTCGGATTTCTTCCCGGTGGTGCCGTGTCGGGCATTGAGAATGCCTATCTGAGCTACACCGGCTTCAAGCCGTTCGGTGGCAAATTGGCGATCGAAGGGGGTGTCATGGACCTGCCCTACACCCTGGACGAGGCGACAAGCTCGAACGACGTCCTGTTCATGGAGCGTGCCGCTGCCGGTATTGCCGCAACCAATATTGCAGCCGGCGACTTCCGTTCGACCGTCGGCGCGCGCTGGTACACCGACACGTTCTGGGCCGGTGCTTATGTGACGGGGCCCACGACGGGGGCTATTCACTCCGCCTCCAGCATAAACCCGCCCGGCACGACGGAACAGTATGGCGCTTTCACCCGCGTTGCGGGTCAAATCGTGAGCGGCAAGGACTACTCGCTACACATCGGCGGCGATGCCCAATGGCTGATCAAGCCACCGCACAATCTGATCGCGGGGACGCAAACGCTGACGCTGAGCGACCGTCCGGAGGTGCGCATCGATCCGACCGTCCTCGTCTCGACGGGAGCGATCGCAGGCGTATCCGGCGCGCAAGTCTACAGCGCCGAAGGGGCTGGAACGTACGGACCCCTATTCTTTCAAGGAGAATATCTCTGGTTTAATGTCGACCGCAACGCTTTCGCCCCGCTGCCCGGCCTGAGATTCCAGGGCGGCTATGCGGAGGCGGCCTACGTCCTGACCGGCGAAACCCGCCCCTACAATCCGGGCTCCGCCTCATACGGCGGCATTGCGCCGGTAAATCCGTTCTCATTGACGGGTGGCGGCTGGGGCGCATGGGAGATCGCCGGCCGTTACAGCACCATCGATCTCAACGATCGGCTGGGCGCGGCGAACGGCGTCGCCGGCGGGCGGCAGACCATCTATACGCTGGCGCTGAACTGGTACGTCAGCCGCAACGTCCGCTTCATGTTCGACTACCTTCACGGCAACGTTGCCAGGCAGGTCAACTCGACCAATTTCGGCGATGCGGGCTCAAAGTTCGATGCGTTTGCAATGCGAACCCAGGTGGCGTTCTAGGCGAGCTTGCCAATGCGGGAGCAGCCGCTGCTCCCGTTCCCTTTGGAAAGCGAAAGCCAGGCTGGCACTTGCCAAAAATGCGCCTGACCTACACTTAGGCCAAGGGCGATTGCGCTCACATTGGAGACAGCGGGCATGAAAGCCGTCGGATACAAGAAGTCGCTTCCCATTGACGATGCGGATGCCTTGATCGATTTCGAGACCGCAAAACCGGAGCCCAGGGGTCGCGACATCCGCGTGGCCGTGAAGGCAATTTCAGCCAATCCGGTTGATTACAAGGTCCGCAAGCGCGCGGCGCCGGGCGAAGGCGAGATCAAGATCCTGGGTTACGATGCCGCCGGCATCGTGGATGCCGTCGGTCCCGATGTCACGCTGTTTGGGGTTGGCGATGAGGTTTTCTATGCCGGCTCGATCCAGCGCCAAGGCACCAACTCGGAGTTTCATCTGGTCGATGAGCGCATTGTCGGCCGCAAGCCGAAGACGCTTTCATTCGCGCAAGCCGCGGCGCTGCCGCTGACGTCGATCACCGCCTGGGAATTGCTGTTCGATCGCCTCGGCGCGGTGCCCGGCAAGAGCCTCGATGCGCGCACGCTGTTGATCGTCGGCGGCGCCGGCGGCGTCGGCTCGATCCTGATCCAACTCGCGCGCCGCCTTACCGGCTTGACGGTGGTGGCAACCGCGTCCCGCCCGGAATCGCAAAAATGGTGCCTCGACCTCGGCGCCCATGCGGTTGTCGATCATGCAAGGCCGATGAAGGAGCAGATCGAAAAGCTTAAACTCCCGCCGGTTGCGCTGATCGCAAGCCTCACCAACACCGACCAGCATTACAAGGCGCTGGCCGACATCATTGCGCCGCAGGGGAAATATGGCTTGATCGACGATCCCCCGGAATTCAACGTCAGCGTTTTCAAGGGCAAGGCGGTCTCCGTTCACTGGGAAGCGATGTTCACGCGTTCGTCGTTCCAGACACCCGACATGATCGCCCAGCACTATCTGCTCAACGACGTCGCCGACCTCATCGACAAGGGCGTGCTGCGCACTACGCTCGATCAGACCTTTGGCACAATCAATGCTGCCAATCTGAAGCGGGCGCATGCTCTGCTTGAATCCGGCAGGTCGCGCGGCAAGATCGTCCTGGAGGGGTGGTAGGCATCTACGCAATAGTTTGCACGATGCCGCCCTCGGCGCGAAGTGCGGCGCCATTGGTGGCCGACGCCTCCTTCGAGCTGATATAGACCACCATATTGGCGATCTCGTCGACGCTGGCAAAGCGCTGCAGCAGTGAGGTCGGGCGAAATTGCTTGACGAATTGCGAGGCTGCCTCTTCCACCGACTGGCCGTGTTGCTTAGCGAGATCTTTGACGAATGTTTCCACCCCTTCCGACATCGTCGGCCCCGGCAGCACCGAATTGACGGTCACGGCGGTGCCGCGAGTGAGCTCCGCAAGTCCGCGCGACAGGGCGAGCTGCGCGGTCTTGGTCATGCCGTAGTGGATCATTTCCTTCGGAATATTCAGCGCGGATTCCGAGGAGATGAAAACGACGCGGCCCCAATTGCGCTTCAGCATGACCGGCATGTAGGCGCGCGACAGCCGCACGCCCGACATCACATTGACCTCGAAGAACCGGCTCCAGTCGTCATCGGGAATGTCGAAGAACTCCTTGGGTTCAAAAATCCCGGCATTGTTGATGAGGATGTCCACCTCCGGCAACGCCGTGACCAGCGTCTTGCATCCGGCCGCCGTCGAGACATCGGC